>JAKSVD010000016.1 GCA_024408305.1 Bacilli bacterium
GGAAGTATGCATTTTCTTGTGTAGAAGCGAGTTCTCTATATGGCTCAGCGAGAGCGTTATTTACATCATCATTGATGGTGTAATATGGAACCTTGCCCTCTTCATATGAATCAGGATATTCATAGGTGACGAAGGTTGAGTATTCGTTTTGGCAGCTTGAGTCAAAGTGCTTATGTTCTGTGATTCTTGTGTATGCTGGCTCACGTGTTGTGTAATTGACGACTGCATTGTGTTGGAAATCAGCGATGTCCATTCTCTCTGTTTCGAAACGAAGTGATCTATATTGGAGATGGCCGAGTGAGTATCCAAAATACTCGTCCAATAATCCTGTGTAGATGATCTTGTCTGCTAAAGAATCGAGCTCATCTTTATTAGCGAAATAATCGCATGAAACACGGACTTCAATGCCTTCTAAAAGATTGTCAATCAAAGACTGGAATCCACCCTCTGGAATAGCCTGGTAAATGTCATTGAAATAGTTGTTGTTGTATTCGAATCTGAGAGGTAGCCTCTTGATGATTGAAGCAGGCAATTCTGTGCAATCTCTTCCCCATTGTTTTTCGGTGTAACCCTTAACTAAAGTTTCATAGATTGTTCTTCCAACGAGGGAGATAGCCTGTTCCTCGAGGTTCTTTGGATCGGTGATTCCTTCTTTTGCGACTTCCTCAGCAATTTTTGCCTGTGCCTCTTCAGCGGTTGTGACACCCCACAATTCGTGGAACGTGTTCATATTGAATGGCATATGGAACAATCTTCCGTTGTAATTTGCTAAAGGAGAATTGATGAATGGGAGGGCCTTGCAATATTTATTGAAGAATTCCCAAACATCATCATATGAGGTGTGGAAGATATGAGGTCCATAATCATGGATTGCAATTCCCTCTTCCATGTGGGTGGAAATGTTACCGCCGACGTGATCGCGTTTCTCAATAACAAGAACGCGCTTTCCGCTATCCGTGAGTAATCTTGCCATTGTGCAGCCGGATAAACCTGCACCAACAATTAAATAATCAAATTCTTTCATATTGTACTTTAAAATTGAATTTTTTTTGACATTATTTATTATAGATGTGTTGGGAAAATTTTTATATGTATTTTAATTTATTAATTACAACTTTTTTAATTCCTAATAACACTTACACTAACAAAGATTTGTTTAGACAGTTTATAACTGAACGGAATGATAATTGCTCAGTTTTAATCTTGCAGCGTAATGGAGGGCTATTAAATGAAAACTAAGAAAATGTTTTTATTAATTCTTTTTGCGTTTTGCGCTATTTCTTGCCCGCATTCAGAAAATTCCTCTAGCGAGGAAGTATCCTCCTCGATACATGATCCTTATTTTTTTGAAGGTACCTATGTATTAAAACTTGATCTATACGACTTCACTAAATTGTATTTTTCAAATTGTGTTTTTGAATTCAATAATGAAGGTTCGTGCAAATGCGAGTGGACCCTAAAGAATGACCAGATAGAACACGTTTCTTTGGGGACTTATCAAGTCCTGCCGGATAGCGTCATGTATTATTTTGTCGGAGAGTGGGTCGACATTAGAATGGATACGGAATGGACGAATAATCCTTACCGCAACTCTAAACTTGCTCTGATGGATGAAGGTAAGAGCATTTCAGTTAGTACTCATGAAAGAGCTCCCGTTGATAGCGAAGACGAAACATACGTCAAAATAGCTGGGAAGTTTGAAAAAACTAAATGATATTTGTTGCGAAAACTATATTGATTTAGTAAACTAACCATCGCGACATGACATGGTGATGGCTCTCTCCTGAACCTCACGTTGTCAAAAGCCGCATTGTAAATCATCAAATAAAGGAGAAATGAAGATGACAAAAGAAGAAAAGAAAGTTATCGTTGCCAAGTACGGCAAGGATGAAAAGGACACAGGTTCTGCAGAAGTTCAGGTCGCTCTCTTAACAAAGAGAATCTCTGAGCTCACAACTCACATCAGAGCAAACCACGGTGATGCAACAGCAAGCCGCGCTCTCATGGTCTTAGTCGGTAAGAGAAAAAGATTACTTAAGTACATCGCTTCAAACGACAGAGCAGCATACGAGAACCTCATCGCTTCATTAGGCTTAAGAAAGTAAGAAAAGCCAAGACCGTTCCGCAATGGAGCGGTTTTTCTTATGCCTAAAAGGTAAGTTTTACTACCTTTTATTTAAATAAGTGTTATCATATGGCCGTTCACAAATAGTAAAAAGAGAATAGAAAGAGGAAAACAGATGAAACAAACATTCACACTCGACTTCGAAGGCAGAAACCTCACAGTCGAGACCGGCGAAATCGCAAAACAGGCTGATGGCGCCGTCTTGGTGAGATTTGGCGACACAGTTACATTGTCAACAGCATGCTGCGCTGACCAGCCAAAGGGCGGAGATTTCTTCCCACTCACCGTCGATTATATCGAAAAGCAGTACGCAGCAGGAAAAATCCCACAGTCCTTCTTAAGAAGAGAAGGCAGACCAGATGAGCACGGTATCTTGTCAGCAAGACTTATCGATCGTCCAATCCGCCCATTATTCGCAGAAGGTTTTAGAAACGAAGTCCAGATCGTCAACACAGTCATGTCAGTTGATAGAAACAACACTCCTGAAATGACAGCTATGTTCGGCGCATCACTTGCATTATGCATCTCAGACATCCCATTCGATGGACCAGTCGCAGGTGTTTATGTCGGACGTGTCAATGGCGAACTCGTCATCGATCCAAACGAAGAACAGAAGGCTGCTTCTGATATCAATCTCGCAGTTGCAGGTACAGAAAACGCAATCATGATGATTGAAGCTGGCGCTGCTGAAGTTCCAGAGGAAGAAATGCTTGATGCTATTATGTTCGGACACGAAGCAATCAAAAAGCTTTGCGCATTCCAGAAGGAAATCGTCGCTGCTTGCGGGCGTGCAAAGAGAGAAATCGAGCTCTATGCTCCATCAAAAGATGTCGTTGATGATATCAATGGAAGAATCAAAGATAGAATGGTTAAAGCTATCTCAATCTTTGATAAGCTCGAAAGACAGAACGCAATGGATGCCCTTAAGGCTGAAATCCTTGATGACTACGATACAAGAGAATACAAGGATGAAAAAGAGCACAACAAGACCATGATGATGGTTAACGACATCCTTGAGAACATGGTTGCTGACGAAGTCAGAAGACTTATCACAGAAGAAAAAGTCAGACCAGACGGCCGTAAGGTTGATGAAATCCGTCCATTAGACGCTCAGGTTGATTTACTCCCAAGAGCACATGGTTCAGCAATGTTCACACGTGGACAGACACAGGTTATCTCAACAACCACCCTCGGTCCTATGAGCGATGCTCAGATCATCGATAACTTAACAAGTGAAGAATCAAGAAGATTCATGCACCAGTATAACTTCCCACCTTATTCAGTCGGCGAAATCGGCAGAATGGGCACTCCAGGAAGAAGAGAAATCGGACACGGCCATTTAGGCGAAACCGCTCTCTCATACGTCATCCCATCAGCAGACGTGTTCCCATACACAATCCGCTGCGTTGCAGATGTCGTTGAATCAAATGGTTCATCATCACAGGCTTCCATCTGTGCATCATGTATGTCACTTATGGCTGCAGGCGTTCCAATCAAAGGAATGGTCTCTGGTATTGCTATGGGCTTAATCTCATCAGGCCCATTCGACGGAAACCACCCATATACAATCCTTACTGATATCCAGGGTCTCGAAGATCACTTCGGCGACATGGACTTCAAGTGTGCTGGCACAGCCAACGGTTTAACAGCTCTCCAGATGGATATCAAGATCCCTGGTGTTACAAGAGAAGTCTTATCACAGGCTCTTGCTCAGGCTAATAAGGCACGTGCTGAGATTAGAGAAGCAATGTCAAAAGCAATTGAATCTCCTAGAGAAGAAGTCAGCAAATACGCTCCAAAGATGGTCACATTCACAATTGATCCAGATAAGATCAGAGATGTTATCGGAACTGGTGGTAAGGTCATCAATGATATCATTGCTACATGCGGAAACGTCAAGATTGACGTTGAAGATGACGGCAAGGTCACAATCTATCACTCTGACAAGGAGATGATTGAGAAGGCTAAGAAGAGAATCGACGATATCGTTAGAGTTGCTGAAGTTGGCGAAATCTACGAAGGTACTGTCACTCGCGTTGAAGAATACGGCGCATTCGTCAATCTCTTTGGTGATAATGATGGCTTATGCCATGTCTCAAGACTCGATTGGAAGTATATCGATAATGCAAATAACTTCTGCAAGGTTGGCGACGTCCTTAAGGTTGTTGTCATCGGACTTGATGAAAAAGGCAAGATCAAAGTTTCTCATAGAGAATTCCTTGAAAAGCCAGCTGATTATGTCGAACGCCCAGAACGTCCTGAAAGAAAAGGCGGCGAACACAAGGGCGGAAAGCCACACGGTGATAAGAAGGGCGGAAAGCCACACGGCGATCGCCACTAATCCTTAAAAACAAATAAAATGAGCGATTCCAAACGGAACCGCTCTTTTATTATCTTGTTTAGTAAACGAAACTAACTCCCTCGTATTCCACGGTTATAGAAGGGTCTTGATCTACTTTGATATAGTAGAAGGCATAATTTGCGTCTTTTGGATATGAAATTTTTCTGAATGCGGAAATGCCGAGTCTATAGCTCTCTGGTTCAAAGTATGAAAGGATAGGGAGAAGCGAATGAGACATTTCTCCGTTACCATTTTCATCTAATTTGGTGCTTAACGTCGCCATAATTACTTCGTTATCTTTATATTCCTTGTCAAATATTACGAAAAACAATATATCGATGTATACTGGCGAGAATCTAAGACCATCAATCTTTGGTGAAAAACGAATCGGCCTTATAAGGTCAGGGTCATCGGCGTCGTAATTAGTGAAATCTACGGTTTCCTGTATATATGTTGAATAATTAAAACCAGTTATTGTGATGACAGAATTGTCGTTTAGCCCTTCGTTAGTACAGACTTTGTTGCTGCACCCGATAAGAAGAGGTAAAGTAGCCAGGAAAAAACACACTCTATTTCTCATAATCTAGCTCCTCATAGATAGCAGACCAACTAATAAGCTTATTATCTATTTGATATTTCATTCGCCTCTGTGTTGAAATTTGAATTTTGCATGATACGCGTTCTTCGGAGAGATGCTCAATTTTGTAATCAAGCGGTCTAAAACTAATCGTACACTTACCGTCATTCCCCATTTCTCCGCTCAAGTAAACTCCGGTTTTCATAATGTGGCCGTGTTCTTCACAGAAAAATTTTAAGGTAAAGAGTATTTCTAAAATTCCTTCTTTAAATTTTGTCCCTCTTTGTTTGCTTGTTGTTTTCAATATAGCTAAATTGCTATTTACGTCTTTTATCGCGATATCAAGACTCACATCTTCTTTTATGTAGCTGAGATAATTTTCTGGAGTAAGGTAGATCTCGCACGAAGAATTGCTGAATGCGTTGCATGAACATAGTAGGGATGCAAGGAATAATGGAACTTTATTTATTCTGCTATTCATGATCATTCCCTCCTAATTTTGTATCGGTCCGCTGGTTCCGCCTCTTTTGTATTTGCAAATGCCACATAGTCCAGAAGCATTAAATGAATGATTTTCGTATTTCGTTCTTCCGCAAGCGCAAGTTCCCTTGTGCTGTGTTGTTGAATACATTTTATATCTAAATGAATGATTACCGTTAACAATTCTATTGCATCTCGTGCAAGTTTTTTGATGAGTTGTAATTGTTGTCAGGGTGTATGTGTAGTTGTGAACGGTATCCTCATGATATCCGCATTGACAGGAAATATGTTCATAATCGTCGGTGCTTCCGGCATAACTAATCTCGTGCGCTTGATTAAGGTATAAAGCGCCACAATTGCATAACAAATAGTGTTCATCTTGATCAAAATCCATTGAAAATACATGGCTGTGAAGAGAATTATTTAAGCCCAGTGTTGATAAAATATGAGTGTGTATATATTCATTTTTTGTTTCCAAATTATGTGCAACCTTAAAATAATTATCCTGAGCTAGACCTGGGTTTGCTGGATAATCATCGAATACCATTTCGTATGCACTTAAAAGGCTAAATGAATTATTGCGATCGCCATTTCTTGGCAGACCTTTTTGCGAATTGTAGTTAACACAACAATCGTTTAAAAAGCGAGCATTTCCTGCATTGTCAACATAGAAGTCGTTATCAACGATTGACAGGAAGCTGGAAATTGCGGTGTGCAAATGCGAGAGCGCCTCACTTATGGAAAAGAAGGATAAAAAATATGTAACTATTTGTTCTACAGATGTGAATACTGGATTTAGTTGATTTGTCTTATAGTCGATTATGGCTGATAGCAAATTGCTGATAAAGCCTAAAATTTCATTGTCGGAAAACGAACCAAACAGATCGTTCCTATTGCTGATAACCCTGAGTAAGGCGGATGCAATAACTGGGTATTGGCTTCCTTCTTGGCCTATAGAATAGTTTAGAGAATCTATCAGGAATCTTTCGGTCTGCACACACATTACTGGATAGGCTCTTAGATGATAATCATGAAATGCAGTATTCCAATCACTCATGTAAGAAGCAATTGCGTTCTCATTGGCGAAATCATGGTATGGAGACTTATAGTTGTCGTTAGCGTGTCCAACGGAATAAATTTCATCAATCATCTTTCCCCAGTCGCTTCCTTGGTACGGGGTTCCGATGGAAAAAATATTGTCAATGATCTGAGGATGATTAATTGCGTATAACAAATTGATTATTCCCCCTCTTGAATGACCGATCAAATTGATTTTTGGCATCGAATTTGTTTCTTGAAGAAGAATGTTCAAGAATGAATCTAGCGCAATTTCGAAATCACTGTATAAATCTTCGTTAGATATGTAAGTTTCTGCGTCATATCTCCCTTTATAAACTAGAGAAATGTGTTTATTCAAATCTATATCTAAGGAGTCATCCTGCGATCCATATTTTTGTAAATCGCCGTTATGTGACAAAATGTAAATTTGATCAGACACCTTATATGGCAATGTTTGTGTTAGTAAAACATCATTATCGAGGGGGAGCCAAGATTTTTCGTTGCACCCCATGCCGTGTGTAAAAATTGTTACAGAGGCTTTGTCCTGAATCTGAGATCTAGATAGTCTAGAATCAAAATTCTCTGAAATGTATTCAGACGCCTCGAATGATGTTTGTTTCCTTGTGGTAGTGTAAATAGAATTAATTGATAGTATTGTTGATAGAAATAGTGTAATAATCATAAAATAACCCCATGTATTATTAAAACGAATTAATGTTTTCAAAAAAAGAACACCTTAAAGAAAAAATGTCCATAAAGTTCTAAACGAACTAAGTAAAATTAAATTATGAATAAAACCAAAGAGAAATGCATTCTTGGATTGCTTAGTCTTCTAGACGAAATAAAATTGTCCGAGATAGATGTCAAAATGATTTGTAAAAAGGGATCCGTCTCTAGATCTGCCTATTATTCAAATTATTTTTCTTTCCAAGAACTTGTCGATGATTTGTGCCAAAAACTAAACAACGAAAAACAAGACTATCTCAACTCATTTGACTGGAAATCCCTTAACATCAAACAACTGCTAAGATATATACTGAGCGACCAAAAGTCATTTTACGTAAAACGAATCAACGTTTTCTATAATCTTTTTTCAGGCAGTAAGAAACTCCCTGTCTTAATAGAATCTTTGTACAGGTATTCATCGTATCCCTTTGAACATTATTTTTTGAATGATATAGATGCAAAATCTCTTTATGCAGCCCATGATTTTATATATTCCCTCCTTTCAAAATACTTGAATGGAGATATTCATATTTCATTAGATGATTGCATTGAAATAGTGGTGCTTATAGCTAAACCATATTTGAAGAGCTACATGTAAATTTCCAAGTTGCTTAGCGGATATGTGCAACACGTATGTATCCAATTATTAGTTTTATCCGCATAGCGCCTGTGCTCGAGCGACTTAGGGGCGTATACGCGACCTGATTTTAGATATGCACGGCAATAACCGCATTCTCCTGATCGGCATTTATTTGGAGCAACAATTCCGGAGGATTCTAAGGATTGTAAGATTGTTTGATTAGCATTAGCTTTGATCTCGGTGGTTTCACTATTTATTGAAACCTTAATTGTAAAGACGTTATTCTCAGTCTTTATATAATCATTCTGGGAGCTTGGGTCATGCATTTCACCGAACAATTCATGGCGGATAAATTTCTTTTCCAATTTGAGTTTTAATAATTCATTATCGACGAAATCATACATTGCCTGTGGACCACACAAAAACACAGAAACTATATGATTTCCTGAATATTTTTTGATTAAATCGCTTGTTAAGTAGCCGTGTTCGTAGCCATCGTCGCTTGATTCCGATAGAACGTATATAACTTTAAAGTTCGGGGTAGTGGCTGCGATCTCATCTAATTCTTTTTTAAATAGAATAGAAGAAGGATCCCTGGAACCATACAGTAAGGTCAGCTCAAAATCCTCGTCTCCGTTTTGAAGGGATTTAGCGTATGAAAGGAATGGAGTGATTCCCGAACCTCCAGCAATACCAATTACGTGTTTTGAATCTCTTAGACTAACATAGTCAAAATTTCCAGCAGGAGCAGACGCTTTTACTTTAGTTCCAATTATCCAGTTATCTAATATGTAGTTTGATGCTAATCCTCCATCGACACGTTTTACTGTAATCGTATAGATTCCGTCTAATGACTCTTTAGGACTAGAGGATAACGAATAAGGGCGAGAAATTTTAAGATCGCCGATTTCAAGCGAAATCGATAGGTATTGACCACTTGAAAAATATGCTAATTCAGTAGTGCCGTTTTCAGGGTCTGGTCCAAGGTCGAACGATGAACAATCATTTCCGTGTTTTCTGATGTTTTTGACTACAAGATTTTGGACTTCTGGATGTAGACTTTTTGCTAATAAATTGACACCAAATTCAATTTTAATATTATCGTTTGATGATTCTTTAATTTTCTTTTTCCTGTCGATAATGACAGATTTGATGAATTTGAAGCCGTAATATTTGTTTTTCTTACTCATTTTGCGTCTCCTAAATTCTTGATAATATCTCTTGCCGCTCTTTCTCCGGTCCTATATGCGGGTTCGTAACCATCACCTTGTTCGGTGGTCGCTCCGACGAAATGGAGATTAGGTATTATTTGTTCATCGTGCATTGCAACGTTTCTTGGCAAAACAGAATCCCAGCTCGGAGTTCTATATCCGTATGGTGTGCCATTAGGCGTTCCTAGATATCTTGCAAAGGTAACAGGCGTTGCCACGCTTATCTCTTCTATATATGGTTTAATTGTAATTCCGAATGCGTTTTCATACATGGAAATCATACGTTCGGCAATCTCTAACTTAGTCTTCTTATAGTCTTTTGGCTCGATGTCTTTCCATTTGTCGCTGTACGTTGATGAAGTTATGTATAGTTCACATGTTCCTTTTGGGGTGCATTCAGGAACTATGACATTTCTGCAATTGAAGATGCTGTACCCATCTCCTCCTAAGCCGAAGGAGTCCTCGTACTGCTCGCTTGGATCCGCTTTGTTTTGAAGGAAAACAGTGTAATCTTTGATACCAAGTTCTTTCGCTGTTTTATTAAGGCCTAAATAAATAGAGAAAAACGAGACACTCATTTCCCTTGCATTGCACAATTTCTTGTATTTTTCATCTACGCAATTTGCGTCGATCATCTTGCCGAAAACATAGTTTGGATTGACATTACTTACAATATGCTTCCCATAGTATTCTTTTCCGTTTGAAATTACACCAATTGCCTTTCCGTCTCGTACGATGATTCTTTCAACTTTTGAGTTGTAATAAATTTCCCCGCCATCAACTCGAATGACCTTATCTAAAGCCATTGATAATTGGTGGGATGTGTGTTTTGGGATTGCTGCACCAAAAGGAATATATAAATCAAGTATCAAGAATAGGTATATGGCCATTTGGATGTTGGTTGGCTCGCCAATGTACGGCCAATAGGTTGTCAAAATATATTGAGCTTTTTTAGGGATGTTATACATTTCTAGAATTTCATCAACGGTGTGCGTTGCAAATTTTAGGAATGTGTTATGTTTGAGCAGAAGTTCAACTTTGCTCATCTTGTTATCTTTTAATCTATCAAGATCGTGTAGCGCGATTTGGGCGTCTTTTACTAATTTATAAATAGAATCTTTACAATCAGGAACAACTTCGATTAGTTTCGCTTCGAATGCATCCCATGTCGCAGGCATTGAGACGTCATACTTGCATTTTGGATCGATTGATACTGCGCGATATGTCCAGGGATCTAGAGCGAATTCGACGTCTGCCCCAAGTTTTTCGAACATTTGTCTAACGTGTCTAGGATCCTCTTCAGTACCAATATCCGAAATCTCGTGTAAGGATGGTTCAAATTCAAAACGTCCTCTAACAAAGCTTGAAGCTGCCCCGCCAGGAACGTTATTCTTCTCGAGAAGTAAAACGCTTTTTCCGGCTTTAGCTAAATGAGCAGCACAAGAAAGACCGCCATTTCCTGCGCCGATTATGATTGCATCGTAGTTCTTCATCAGTGCACTAATATAAACAAAGTCGCGATATTTGGCAAATTATCACCATATTTTTAGATAATCTTCTATCTTTGATAGCCTTTTCATTAAAAATTGTGTGTTTTATTCTTCTTTCTTTTAAAGAAAAACACTATAATTTGGGTAATTATGAAAGACGTTATTATTATCGGTGCTGGCGCAGTTGGCGCATTTATCGCAAGAAGCCTCTCACGCTATACCGTCGATGCATTGATCATCGAGAAAGAATTTGATGTTGGCGATGTAACAAGCATGGCTAACTCAGCAATCGCACATTCTGGTTACGATCCAGTGCCAGGAACCAAAAAAGCCATCTTCAACGTAAAGGGAAACCGCATGATGAAGCAGGTGTCTGAGGAATTGGATGTCTCTTTTATAGAGTGTGGAACTTTAACCGTTGCTTTGTATGACGAGCAACTTCCTATGCTTGAGGAATTAAAGAAAAGGGCAGAACTCAATGGAGTACCATGCGAGATTCTTACCGGGGAACAGGTTATCGCAGTGGAACCAAATATTTCCAAGAACGTTAAAGCTGCTCTCCTTTGCCCAACTGGCGGAATCATTAATCCGTTCACGCTAACTGCGCACGCTGTTGAAAATGCGTTGGACAATGGATTACATATTGTTTTCGGTGAAGAAGTTATCTCAATCGAAAGAGTGGATGGTTACTTTAAAGTCACCACAAATAAGAACGTGTATGAGTCAAAAGTTGTGGTTAATGCCGCAGGCTTACATTCTGATGACATCGCTAGAATGATCGAACCAATCGATTGGAGCGTTTCACCTCGTAAGGGCGAATATTATGTTCTCAACCATTTTAAACCTGGTTTTGTTAATCACGTTTTATTCCCTCTTCCATCCGAGAAAGGAAAAGGAATATTGGTCTCTGCAACTACAAGCGGGAATTATATCGTCGGACCATCTTCTGAATGGGTTGAAGATAAAGATGATTTCTCAACTGACGCACTAACGTTGGCTGAAGTTAAAAGACAAGCGACCGATATGGTGCCAAACATTCCTTTTGGAGAGCAGATTCGAGTATATGCTGGATGTAGAGCTACGCCATCCACCCACGATTTCATAATTGAACCATCTAAAAAATATAAAGAATTTCTCAATGTTGCGGGAATCGAATCCCCAGGACTTGTTTCTTCTCCTGCAATTGGTGAATATGTGGTTGAAGAACTTATCAAAGCGGTTCTTCCTTTGGAACCTAATCCAAATTATAACCCTTTCATTAAGAAGTACATCAAACCTCAGACCATGTCTATCGAGGAAAGAAATGCCTTAATCAAGGAAAATCCTGATTACGGCCAAATCATCTGTGGTTGCGAAAAGGTATCTTTAGGCGAAATCAAAGACGCTTTATCTCGTTCTCTTCCTGTTAATAGCGTTAAGGCTCTTAAGCAGAGAACAAGGGCTGGCTTTGGCTTGTGCCAAGGAGGTTTCTGCCAGGTAAAAGTTGTAAATATCTTAGCTAAGAGCAAAGGCGTTTCACCTTTAGAGATCAAGTACGGCAGAGAAGGTTCTGAAATCGTTATCGAAGAAGTCAAGAAGGAGGCCATGTAAGATGAGAGAAGTAGAATTAGCTATCATCGGTGGTGGTTCAGCCGGACTTGCAGCGGCAGTTGCTGCATACGATAACGGAATTAGAGATATCGTAATCCTCGAGAGAGGAGCATTCTTAGGCGGAATCCTAAACCAGTGCATTCATAATGGATTTGGTTTAACTGAATTCAAAGAAGAACTTACCGGTCCTGAATTTGCCGCAAGGTTTATCAAACAGGTTGAAGATAGAAATATCGAATACTATTTAAATTCTGTCGTTTCTAATTTAACCGAAGACAAAGTCTTAACATATCAAAATAGTACTGAAGGTGTTGTTCAGCTTAAAGCAAAGGCTATTGTTATGGCTGCCGGGTGCTTAGAAAGAAGTGCAGGAGCAATTGCTCTACCTGGGGATCGTCCAGCGGGCGTTATGTCAGCAGGACAAGCTCAATTATTCTTGAACCAATTCGGATATCTAGTTGGAAAGAGAGTATTTATTCTTGGTTCAGGCGATATCGGTCTTATCATGGCAAGACGTATGACATTAGAAGGCGCAAAAGTGTTGGGCGTTGCTGAACTTTGTGCTTGGTCAAATGGATTGAATAGAAATATGGTTCAGTGCCTTGATGACTATGGAATTCCTCTCTATTTATCCCACACCGTTACTAAGGTGGTTGGAAAATCTAGACTCGAAAAGGTCATCATCTCTGAGGTCGATGAATGCAAGAGACCAATCCCTGGAACCGAAAAGGAATTTGACTGCGACACATTGATATTATCAATCGGTTTAATCCCTAATAACGGTTTATTAAATAACTTGGGTATCGCACAAGGCAGATCCAGAGGGTCTGAGGTTGATGAAAACTTCGAAACATCGATTCCTGGAATCTTCTCGGCAGGCAACGTTCTCCATGTTCATGACCTCGTTGACAACGTAGTTGAAGAGGCAAGAGTCGCTGGAATTAACGCTGCTAAATATATAAAAGGTGAAAAACTTGATTCCGAGAAAGATATCAAGGTTACTGCTGGCAATATGATTGGATATGTTGTTCCAGCTAAAATCTCTTCTATAGGAGAAGATAAAGCTACCTTTAAGTTCCGTGTTAGAGAACCTAGCAAAAACGTTTACATTGTCTACACCCTCAACGGAAAAGAGATAAAAAAGGTATTTAAACCTGTCATCATCCCATCTGAGATGGAGATTCAATCACTTCCTAAATCACTGTTCAATGGTGAATCAGGAGAATTAGTCGTCTCCCTCATCAAAAAGGAGGAGAAGTAACAATGAAAGAATTGATTTGCATTGTCTGCCCACGCGGATGTCGTCTTACAGTCGATGACGATTTAAATGTCACAGGAAACTTCTGTCCTAGAGGTGCCGTTTACGGTAAACAAGAGGTGACAAACCCAACAAGAGTCATCACATCCATCGTAAGAATCGAGGGATCTGATTTAGCCATGTGCCCAGTTAAGACAAGTGCCCCAATTAAAAAAGGCAATATCTTCAAGGCTATGGAAGAAATTAACAAAGTTAAAATCAACGCGCCAATCCATATCGGCGATGTCATCATCAAAGATATCTGCGGGGAAGAGGGCGTTGACTTAGTCGCAACAAGAAACATGGAGGCCATCTAATGCTCGAATTATCTGGAAAAATCTTATTTGCATCTGATTTGCACGGAAGAACTCTTCGTGCAGAATTTTTGCTTGATGCAATAGAAAGGGAAAAGCCAGATTACATCGTATATTTAGGTGACTATATGTATAACGGCCCACGTAACGGTGTGCCTAATGATTACGAGCCTATGGTGCTGTCAAACATGATTAACGCCTACGCATCGAAGTCTTTTGGAGTTGAGGGTAATTGCGATTCTCGCATTGACCACATGCTCCTAAAATTCCCAATCAGTCTAACTCTAGACGCTTTGATAAACGGGAAGACCGTTACCATGTACCATGGAGATGACGCTTCAACTAAAGCCGTCTCACATGGACTCAAAGACGTCTATATCTTCGGACATACGCATGTCCATCGAATCGACAAAACCGGCATGACCACATTTATCAATCCTGGTTCTATCGGATTCCCAAAAGATAAAACCAAAGGAAGTTACGCTGTTTGGGAAGGAAACACAATCACCATCAAAGAACTTGAGGACGGAAACGTTCTCTTAGAGAAAACACTATAGTAAGGAGAATTTATTATGGCAAACGAGAAGATTAGAATCGTCAGCCTTGGAGGCTTAGACGAAGACGGCAAGAACTGCATTGTCGTTGAAATTAACGATGACATATTCGTCGTCGGCGCAGGTATCAAAAACCCAGACAAGACCATGCCTGGCATCGACTACATCATTCCGAATTTTGATTACCTAAAAGCGAATAAGGAAAGAATTAAGGGCTATTTCTTGCTCCATGGACACGATGACGAGAATGGCGCTTTAGCATATATTTACGAGGATGCACCTGCTCCAATTTATGCATCCAAAACAACAATCGCCCTCTTTAAGATGTTCACAAAACACGTTAAGAAGGACAAAGTCGATTACAAATTCAGAGAAGTGGAAGCAACATCTGACTTTAGAGTCGCATCTAGATTAATCTCATTCTTCCATACTTCACATAACGTTGCTCACTCATCAGGCATTGCTATTTCAACTCAGTATGGAAACATCGTAATCACCGGTGATTTCGTCGTTGAAAATAACGCAACACCTGCGTATTTGCACGATACAAATGCTATTGCAAAAATTGCGGAAAGAGGCACACTTTGCTTGCTTTCGGAATCAATATACGCAACAAAGCCTGGTTATACTGCTCCAAAATATCGTGTTACGCCTCATATTCAAGAGCCTATTAAAGAAGCAGAGGGCAGAACTTACGTCGCGATGTTTGCGAACAATTTCTACAACATCAATGAGCTTTTAAGAATCGCTCTCCAAACTCATAAGAAAGTTGTTCCTTATGACGAAGAAACTGCGGAGATCATTCAAAATATGATTCCTATATCGGAAACACCATGGCCAAGAGATTTCTTTGCTCCTGTTTCTGATATTATCAGAATTAGAGAACAAGACACAGTTGTCTTAATGCTTGCCCACGGCGGAAGACTTTATAACAAGATGGCAATTTTAGCTGCCGGCCAAGCAGATAATAGATGCAATCTCAAGCCAACCGACACATTCATCGTTTGCTGTCCGCCAAATGACAACCATGAAATAGAGGCTGTTGACGCTCTAGATGAACTTTACCGTTCAGGCTGCCGCGTATTGAACGTTACAAGAAAGAATTTCTCTCGTATGCATGCAAGCGAAGAAGACTTGAAGACCATGATCGCTCTTCTTAAGCCTCAGTATTACATCCCTGTGAAAGGGTTATATAAAGACTTGCTTGCCAATGCAACCGTCGCAGTCAATATGGGTGTTCACCTATCTCACAGAAACATCTTCCTTCTTGAAAATGGTATGTCATTACTCATCGACGACAAAGGTGCAAGAATGTTTAACGAAAACATCCCACATGGTGACATCATGATCGATGGTATCGGTGTTGGAGATATCTCTGAACAAGTTATCCAAGATAGAGAAAAACTTGCCCAGGGCGTAATCATCATCTCCGCTGTGATTTCCAAATCAAAACGAGCGGTAATTGCAGGTCCTGATATTCAGGTAAGAGGTCTTGTTTATCTAAAAGATAGCGAAATGATTGTCAGAGACGTTACCCGCATCTTTAATGCAACAGCGGACGAAGCTCTTTCATCTGTTGTATTTGACATTAGAAAGCTTAAAGACGATGTCTATGACAAGGTGTCAAGAGCTGTAAGACGTCAGACAGGAAAAGAACCTATGGTTCTCCCTCTCTTACTTGAAAATGACTAATCAAATTTAATACATCATCAATTAACACTATGCAGAATACACGTAATAAACACAATTTCACAAAGAAAGAACTAGTTAAAGCCTGGGGTTCTTTCCTGTTTGTCTTAGCTGCTTTATTCCTCGTAGCTCCTCTAGGCGTTGTCTTCCCATTAGGTTCCTGGATTTTCCTTGTATTTGGACATCTTGGTTTCTATTTCTTTAATGTATTATTGCTAGCAATATCAATTGTCTTAATTGTTAAGGGTTCATTAATCAAAGATTATTTTTCATGGATTCAAATCCTTGGATATTTCGTCATGATGCTTGGCGTCATCACATTCTCATCCGCAATCTACTATAAGGGAATGGATTTATCTGCAGTAAGTGCAACTTTAATGGCAAACTGGAACGATTCGGTTTCCTATTACATCACTCCATCGATCGGTGGTGGTTATGTTGGCTTTGCTATGTATGCACTTTTAAGGCTTGGCACTCAACCGGTTGCCTTGGTTTTGTCTGTTACATTAATCATATTAGGCCTTGTTCTTCTTTTCCTTGAACCAATCAAAATGCTTATTTCCTTCCTTGCGGGAACAATTTCTCATAACACAGCAATCGCTAATTCGAGAAAGGCAATGAGAAAACTCGAAAAAGAAGCAGAAGCGAATAAAGAAGAAGAAATTGAAATGCCTGAATCTCCAATCAGACATGTTTATTCAGATGCTACTGAAAGTAGAGTCGAAAGATATTCTGAGCCTGATACAGCGGAGATCATTCCTCCAACCACCCCACGTTACAACCAGGAATCACCAGGAACATCAAGTGGTCTTCATGAAGCGCATTTCGGAGAAGAAACAACATTCCAAGAAAGTCTGCTTTCTCCAAACCCTGCGCCATACGATTTCTCTTCTGCGCCATTTGATGAGCCATTCTCTTCAACTCCTGCCCAATCTTCACCAGTTGAAGAAACGCCTGCACCAACTCCAGCTCCGGCGAAAATTGTAGAACCAACAGTATTTATCGATGATCCTTTAGCTGAGGAGCCTGAGATTATTGCTCCAACCTACGAATTCGAAACTGCACAGGTCGCACCAGCTCCTGCAGCAGAGGAACCTAGTTACCAGGCCACAGCTCCGGCTCCAGCACCAGCTCTATCAGAGACTTTTGCCGAGCCTACTCCAGCTCCTGCATATAGTCAGATTACCCCTGAGCCAACATATGTTCAGCCTGCTCCGGCCCCAGCTCCATCTTATGTTCAGCCTGCTCCAACACCGGCCCCAGTTCAGGTTGCTCCTACTCCAGTTGCTCCTGAGCCTGCATTCGTTGAAACCAATGAATTCAAGGATCCTAATGTTACTTTAGCGGATAAGCGTGAAGCTCTTATTTCCACCTTTGATCCAGAAAAACAGATAATTATTCGCCAATTACATGCTGACATGTATGAGGAACTTCCTCCATACACACTCCCTGGTTTTGACCTCTTAGACGAGCCTAAAGGCGGCGCTGATCCTGTTTCAATACAGGCTGACTGTGAATTCAAGAAATCATTAATCGACCAATTATTCGTCGATATGCGTGTCGGCGCGCATGTTGAATCATACGTCGTCGGTCCATCTGTTACACGTTTCAATATCGCAAAAGACCCAAATGTTAGGGTTGGTCAGATTGAAGGCGTCATCAGTGACTTGTCAATCCGCTTAAACGGTACCGCAACAAGATTCCAGGCTGTTGTCCAAGGACAATCTACCTCAGGTCTTGAAATTCCAAATGACAAGAGCACCATGGTTACTCTTAAGGAAATGCTCCAGTCAATTCCTGAGGGGGACAAATATAAATTCCATATCCCATTTGGTAAGGACGTTACTGGTCAATATGTCACAGGCGATATCAGAAAGTTCCCACACATGCTTATCGCCGGTTCAACAGGTTCAGGTAAATC
>JAKSVD010000160.1 GCA_024408305.1 Bacilli bacterium
CTTTGCTTTGGGAATCGGTAAACGAACAATCTTAGATTGTTCGAAAACCTATTTATGACGGTTTTCCTTCATCTTTGCGTTCAATTTTGTCCCTTTTTTAGACAAGCGTTTCCAGTTTGGCTTTTTAAAATCCTCCGTTTCAAGGTTCCCTGGGGCGACCCAGTATCTGTTTGCGGCCCCGGAATTATCCAAAAGGGTTAAAGATTTAGAAATCTCCTCTCGTTCCTTCTCCTCGAGGTCGAAGGAAGGGAACAAAAACGTTTTCCCTGTGTTAAAATAAGGCATGCAATACCTCCCTAGACAAGAGTATTGTAGCAAAAAAGAGGCGTTTTCTTAGGATTTCGCCTCTTTTCAATTGAAAAAGGAGCCTTCTACTCACCTATAGGTTTTCGAACAGCCCCTTAAAATCTTGCTTCAAAACTTAGTTCTTCCATTCCTGATATTCTTTGCCTTCAAGGATATCAGCGATTCTTTCTGAGGCGTGGCCATCGCCATATGGGTTGCAGGCTTTGCTCATCTTCTTGTATTCGTCTTCATCATCAAGGAGTTATTTCCTGTAGTTCTGTTGCTTTTTCTTCTAACAATCTGCAGCCATTAATTTTGGCATTCAAAAGTTTCAGCGTAGATTTGCTGAACAACGCTTTTGATATTTGGGGTTTCTTTAGTTTTGACAGAGGTTATAAACAGTTTTTATGTTTATTACTAATTGGATTTGAAAATATTTATGACAAAAAAGGAAGAAAGATCGGCTTTGAACATATTTCAATCACTCTAATGAGTTCAGATAATCCTCGACATTTTGATAAGAGATACCATCCACTTCAGCGCTATCGCCTCTATAAATAACGGATTTCTTTTTTATCTTCCCGTATTTAAAAGTTATTTGATTGCACTTAGTTTCGTCGGCCAAATGCACCACTTGACCTTTATCTATTTCTAAAGAATGCTTGATCTCATATAATTCGACTCCACCATTAATCGGATCGAAAACAACCATATCAATTTCTCCGCTAGCAAACTGCAATTTGAATACGTCTTTGTCTTGTTTTACGAGTTTGGTTTCAAGAAGAACAATGTCTTCCATCATTCTTCCTTTGATCTCATTTAAGACTCTATCAATCACTCTTTTTCTTTCGTCGAACGATAAAGAATTGAAGAGGTCATCCATGGAAAGCGAATCTACAAAAGACTTCGCCTGTGAATATCTTAGTCCTGGTTGAGCGAATACAATTCTTTTTCTAATTTCGCTAGAGGATATATCTTTGATCTCCGTTTCTTGAATTAGATCTAAAGCCTCCAAATATTCTTTGATTTCATAAACGTGTTCATCATCAACTTCAACTTGTCTAGTGTCCTTGTTTTTGATTTCTAACAAATTCATCAACCTTTCTGTAAAAGAAGCGATGTCAATATCGTCCAAGATTGTTGATGGATGACTTCTATCTTTTCGAAGGTTCTTGCTTGATAACGCTAAATCGTTTGATTTGAATTCTTTGGTCAATACTTCAATTGTAAATCTATGGTTGATGTCTTCCACCACCCTATTGATCGCGTTTGTGAGCTCATGGTTTTCATATAGGGATTGAAGATGCCTAAAATGTCCTTCGTAGTCATAATGCTTTAAGGAGTGTTGTATGTTTTTTGCTATCGCGCTGTCTACGTATTGATCAGTGCTTTGCTTATTATTGAACGTTCCTTCGTTATAGTGAGTTCCACTTAAACTCATGGTTCCACCGTATTGGATATATTCATCGATTCCCTTAATGCCTAAGACATATTCAAATTCTCTATACGGAATGAACGTTGTGTGAAGGAATATGCAGCGATCATATAGTTCGTTGCTTTTCGTAAGGTAAAAGCCTAGTGAATCCGTTCCAGAAAGAATTATCTTCATTCCTGAAGCTGCATAGATATCTGATAAGAGAGCTGCTCCTTCGATGAAGTCTGACATCAAAGTCACTTCGTCGATAAAGACGTATTTGTATCCTCTGTTCTCTAATTCTTTTAAATCTTTGTTGAGCGTCGCCAAAACATCGTTTGTTCTAATCTGAATGAAAGCGGACTTATTAAAGTCTTCATCATTCATTTCGTTGATTACTTGTTTTATTAATGTTGTCTTTCCCGTCCTTCTAAGACCATAGAGAATGAAGACTTTGTTGTACTCATTTCCGTGAACATAATCGTTAATTTGGCTAAAACCGCTTCTTTTATTGAATCCTTTAATCGATTTTAAGAATGAGCGGAGATCATCTTTGATTCTTATGGTTGTGTTAAATGCAGATGCTTCTTCGAATGGATATTGCTTTAATAGCTTCTCAAGCGAATCGCGTTCTTCAATTTGCGCTTTTACACTATCTATTTCTTCATCCTTTATTGTTCGAGATTTAACCTTATTGTTTTCTCTCCATTGCAAAACCGCATAAGTATAGGAACTGCCGTTTTCTTTTTTTATTGTTTTATGAGTGATGTTGCCTTTTGGTAATGCGTTTAATCGCGCTTGAATTTCTTCTTTGGTCATAAAAATGCGGCTCCTTTCCATCCGTCGTAAATAGTTTACTACAATTTACTACATTTGTGTAGACTTGTAGTAAACAACAGGATTTCACTAATGTCCTCGGCGTGTCTTGAGGAAGTCTATTTAGCTGCGAATGATCTTCTCTTGAATATATGTTTGAAGAGGACTTCTATAACGAATAGGTCACAAAAGACTCGTATAAATATACATTTTGTATATCTCTTAATGCGGTTCCATAAAGCAAAAGGCACTCAACCGAGTGCCTTGTTCTTTTGCTGGAACTAGTTCTTCCATTCCTGATATTCTTTGCCTTCAAGGATATCAGCAATTCTTTCTGAGGCATGGCCATCGCCATATGGGTTACAGGCTTTGCTCATCTTCTTGTATTCGTCTTCATCATCAAGGAGTTTGGTGAATTCTTCATATATCACTTCTTCTGATGTGCCAACAAGCTTAAGCGTTCCCGCTTTAACGCCTTCTGGACGTTCGGTTGTGTCTCTCATGACAAGGACTGGGACTCCATATGCAGGAGCCTCTTCTTGGATACCGCCGCTGTCAGTAAGAATAAGATATGATCTTGCTTCGAAGTTATGGCAATCGAAGACTTCGATTGGTTCAACGATATGGATTTGCTTGCAGTCCCCAAGTTCCTCATCTGCCGCTTTTCTTACAAGTGGGTTCATGTGGATTGGGTATACCGCTTTGACATCAGGATGCTCATCAAGGACTCTTCTGATGGCCCTGAACATATTGTGCATTGGTTCACCAAGGTTCTCTCTTCTGTGAGCGGTGATAAAAATCAACCTTGATCCTTTTGCCCATTCAATCTCTGGATGGGTATAATCTTCTTTGACGGTATGCGCCATCGCATCGATTACGGTGTTGCCGGTGACATAGATTGATGAAGGGTTCTTGCCTTCTCTAAGAAGGTTTTCCTTTGCCATGGATGTTGGTGAGAAGTTATAGGTTGAGACAATACCAACCGCTTGACGGTTGAATTCCTCTGGGAATGGAGAATATATGTCGTATGTTCTAAGCCCTGCTTCAACGTGACCAACAGGGATTTGGAGATAGAAGCACGCAAGAGCGGTAACGAATGTAGTTGAAGTAT
>JAKSVD010000161.1 GCA_024408305.1 Bacilli bacterium
ACATGGCGTTGGCTATCTGGACCCTCCATTTCCTGAATATGCCCCCATGCGACGAGGAGAACCACATCCAGCCTGAGACAATCCGTCACCATCTCGTCATAGTGCCTGCCTTGCGAGAACCCGTTCCTTCCGCATCGTTTGTCCGGTATGTCCCTCTTGCGGGATAGGGGTTATTACTTATAAAAGACATATATAGCGCGTAGCTACAGGTCCTGTTTGATGGGATAGATACCTCATGCATGGTTGATAGTTAGAAACAAAACACATTTTTTAGTGTCTAATGGACTTGTTTATATCTAGATGATATGATTTTAAAACAAAGAGGGACATATTTTATGACAATTAGAATTGAATTGGGCAACAACAATTACATTGAAACAGAGGCTGGAGTTGATGGGATCACAGTATGCTTTGCTGGATACACATTTATGTTAAACAGCCAGAACTTCTCGCAGATCATGGTATACGCTCCAGGATTATTCCACGAAGGACAGATTGCATTGTTGAATTCAAAAGGCGGAATCATCGAGCCTATTTATGAAGGACATAAATTCTTTGGTGGTTACACCATTCCAAAGAAAGAGAAGAAGAACTACAACGAATTTGTTAGAGCTCTCAGGATCACAGGATACAAAATCGTTAACGGCTAATAGTCTTTATAACGCCTCGCATGGGGCGTTTTTTCTTATTGGAGGTTAAACAATATGGGCAACTGGTCAGACGCTTATGAAAGCGCAAAAAAGCAAACCATTCAGGGAATGTGGGATTATGCCTATAGACAATACGGATACGACAATGTCGTCCCCGTTTACAATATACCTGGCAGACCAAATATCCCTGTGCATACATACAATCAGGTGTTCGAATTCTATTTCCTAGTGGAAAAAGAAGATGTGGTTGAAGTTGGTTCTAAAGACCATATCGGCGTCTATAGCGATGGAACTACGGTCCTTTTAGACTCAAAGCCTATTTATGGCACTGCATACAGCGCATCATGTAAGAAAGATTCAGGATCTGCATGGATTTCCTTTGCGGTTTTGAAGAATGCCGCGGATGCAGGGACTTATATAAAATTGAATAACGACAACAATCGCTCCGTTTATGAATACGACTTCAAAAACAAAGGTGAGCAGAACGAGCCTAAGGCTAGAGAATTCTTAAAGAAGAAGATTATCCACGAGGGATTTGTCTCACTTGCCTTAAGCTTGACCATCTTCTTGTTTGCCTTAATCCCAAGCATTATTGGCGATCCATCCATGCTTAATCAATTGCACACCATCGGGTTATATCTAACTGGCGGTGCCACCTTATATCACATCATCTATCTTTTCATAAGAAAGAGGGGCGAGATATATTATCTTAGAGCCTCACAGGAAGATAGATACTCTAAGAGAACGAAAACCTTAGCGTTTGCCAATGCAATATATATGGCGTTGTTGCTCCTCATCTTCGCTTTTACAAGGCCATGCTGGGAGTTGTTAACGATTGGATCGATTCTCCTCATCATCTTCTCCATTGTCTCTATCATTGGAACGTTGCATGGATATGGTTATATCTCCAGTGGCGCTGAAGTGCACAAGAGAATGCTCCAAAGAAGAGAAACGCGTGAATACAAAGATTATTGCGCTAGAAGCGTTGCCTTCTGTAAGAGAGCGTTTAAGTAAAACATTGTTTATATGAAATACCACTTTCCTGTTTTTGTCCAGGATTAGGGGTACATCTCAAACTGCGGGAGTTTTCTTTTTGTATTTAAAAAGGACGGGTTGCCCCGCCCTATGTAACATCTATTAAGCAATTGCGTTTAAGAGTCTATCCACTACCCTATCTTTGCCTAAGATCTCAATGACTTCATGGAGATTTGGCGCCATCTTTGATCCGGTTAAGCCAACACGGACTAATTCTGCTGCGTCTGCAACATTTCCTTTAAAGGCGGTTGGATTTGCTTTGTATTCCTTGTTGTTTGTTGCAAAGCCATTCTTAGCGGCAAGTTCCTTTAATCCATTCCACCATGTCATTTCATCAACGCCATAGAGCATATTGCTTGCTGCTTCACTTAAGAATGACTTGATGAATTCAGCATCGAATTTCTCGTTGAATGGAAGAGGATTTGCTTTGATTTCTGCAAAATCTTCATCGAAGAAGAATCTTGTTTTTGTTTCGATTTCAGCGTAGTTTGCAAAATCCTTACGTGGGTTCGGCTTATCCTTGTCGATGTTAACGATTCTTGAAATATATGCTTCATCCGCAACAATCTTGTTGTAGAGGTTTTCGTTATGTTCTTTAGCCCATGCTTTTGCAGCTGGAACGATTGTATCAGCATGTTCCGCGCCCAGGACTTCACGGCAGAAATACTGGAGCTTATCGATATCGAATAAAGCGCCGTCTAAGGACATCTTCTCGAATGTGAACTTGAAGTGAGATAATTCGAAATCTTTGTTTGCAATTGTCCAGTCTTCAAAGTTTGAGTTGGCGATGTTCATCAAATATACGAGCAAGCCTTTTGTTGGATAGCCTTCCTGCAAGAAATAGGACACTGCAGCCTCAGGATCTTTTCTCTTGGATAATTTACGCTTATTTCCGTTATCGAGCTTCATGATGACTGGGAGGTGTGCATATTGAGGAACTTCCCATCCAAGTGAAGTGAATAAATCAAGATGGATTGGTGTTGATGGAATCCACTCCTCTCCACGAGAGACTAAGGTTGTTCTCATGAAATGATCATCGACTGCGTGTGCAAAGTGATAGGTTGGAAGGCCATCACCCTTGAGGATGACGACGTCGACATCGTTTTCTGCGATTTCAAGTTTTCCTCTGATTGCATCAACGAACGAGACTTTGTTGTTGTGATCGCCGAATGATTTGAAACGAACGACGTATGGTTCTCCAGATTTGATTCTTGCAATCTGTTCATCGATTGGAAGGTTTCTATCTCTAGCGAATTCTCCGTAATATCCTGGGAGAATCTTATTTGCTTCCTGATATGCGCGGATCTTTTCTAAATCTTCAGCGGTGCAGAAATCAGGATATGCCTTGCCCTGCTGGACTAAATGTTTGATAACTGTGCGGTAAATACCTCTTCTCTTTGACTGCTGATATGGGCCATAGTTGCCTCTATCACCATCTGGCCAGTAACCTTCATCTGCAACGATTCCAAAGTTTCCGAGTTGGTCGATTAATTCATCGCCAGAACCTGCGATTGTTCTTTTGGTATCGGTATCTTCAAGTCTGAACATGTAAACACCGCCAGACTGTTTTGCATATTTAAATCCTACGAGCGCGGTAAATAAGGAACCTGTGTGTAAGAAACCTGTAGGCGAAGGCGCGAAACGCGTAACCTGTGCACCCTCAGGTAACTCTCTTGCTGGATATCTCTTTTCTAGGTCCTCAACTGTCTCAGTGACATCTGGGAACATGAGTTCTGCTAAATCGTTATAATCTGCCATAAATAATCTCCTCCTGGTCGGAGCCTATAAGATTATATTCTTAAGAAGTTGATATTTCCACTTGCCAATCAAGAATTGTGTAATTATAATAGTCCACGCTGAAAAGCAAATGCAGGTGTAGTTCAATGGTAGAACGCGACCTTGCCAAGGTCGACACGCGGGTCC
>JAKSVD010000162.1 GCA_024408305.1 Bacilli bacterium
TAATGGTGTTGCAACCCCATCTCTATTCCAATACGAAGAGGATTCAGACGGCCTAAAGAAAGTCACTGACCTCTATAGCATTTTCTCAATCGCCCACGTTTCAATGATGGGCAGTTATATGCGTGAATTCTCCGCAGTAAACGTTGGTCCAAACAAATTTATCCTAACTAACGACAACATTGTCTCAATATTCCAATTCATGTCGATGTACGGAATGAGCATTGCTGGATATTTATCAGGATGCACAGTTGAGGTGCTTGATTTTGAAACCAATCACTTCAAAGTGGTGCTTGATTTAGGCAATTATGGCTCAATTACATCCACCTTCACCGATTTAACATCAACTGGCACACCGGTTGATAAGGTGAGCAATGATGCATATACCGGCGCTATAGATGGAATCGAATATCACGAAGAAATCAAGGATCTTTGCGATAATTATTTTACCAAAGACAATTTCGTTTTATCCGGAATCAAACAGGTCCTTGCTAACGGTGTTTCAACCGAATATCCATATGAGATTCACTGCACAGAAGATTATTTCTATGTTGACTACACAAGCGCATTCTCCTCAGACACATCATGGGGCTGTGCTCTAGTCAATGCCAACACCGAAATCACAGATACTGACGATAGTGGTTCCCACACCAAGAAAGTGCCATACGATGCATGCTATGGCTTCTCTAAGAACAAGGACGGTTCTTTCTACTTTGATAGCTTTATAGGTCCTCTTCCATCATTTGGAGAAGACTGGTTAGAAGTGGATGAACTCCCAGAAACGGGTTTTGAGAATACCTTATATATAATTAAAGAATCCGATGGGAAGAACGCCTATAGATGGTGTCAGGTGTCAGAAGGCGTCTATGGTTATGCCAAATATTCTTCTTGGATGAATACGATTGGCGAGGTGCCATTTGACGGAGCTTCCGCGACTTATTATCTCGATAAGACCCCAGTTGGCACATATGCGCCAAATTATTTTGAGAAGACTGCCGAACATAAATATAGAACAAATGATGCCTCAATCTATCAAGGCATCGCCTCCACGATGTTTGGCTGGGGATTCCAGGGAACAACAACCTGGATGGACTACATCAACGACGCATTCATAAACATCAACAGAAACGGCGATGTCATAGAAAGCGCGGATATCGGTTTGCATGTTACCGACGCAAGTGGAAAGCCACAGGGCATCTATTACACAATGCATGACTGGGGTAAGGGAAATCTCGCCTCAGTAGACAGTTTCCTTAATGGAAAGATTGGAGGATAACGGATATGAAAAAGAAATCACTAATTGCATTAATCCCATTCATCACCGTTCTTTTCAGCTGCGGAAACAACGAAATCAGCAGCATTCTCTCTGGAAGCAAAGCTGATACAGGTAGCGACCTTTCCTCTGTCTATGAGCCTGAAACTGAACTTGAAAGAGCCTTCTTAAAGATGAGAGACGGCAACAATTTCACCCTTCAGACAACCGAATTGCAGCCTAATAACGACTATACACCGGTCAATGAAACATATTATTTCACTGATTATTCCCTTCAAGCGGAAGGCGATAAAGGCTTTATGGGTGTTGCCCAAGGAAGGGATGTTATTTTCAGATACACAATCAAGGATGGTGATATCGTATCCGGGGCTCCATTGATCAATCAATTCACCGGTTCCCGTTACGAATCCATCTTCTCATACACTTACACATTCAAGGATCTTGATGTTTCAAAACTCCCAAAGACCAAGAATGATGATGGATATTATTATTACCAGTACGGTAGAAGCGAAAAGAACGACCTTATCATGGACTGCGCTCTTTTGCGTTTATCATCTAAACCAGTCTCCGAACCAACATACCTTAAATTCAAGGTTGTTGGAGGGGTCATCATGGGCGATGCTTGCATCTTGGATTATGGATGGGGCGACCCAGGCATGACTGAGAATCATAAATTCACCTCAACATTTACAGTTTATGATATCGGTTCAACCGAGAATAAGGAGATCAAAGCGTATCTCGATAGCGGGAAGACGAGCAAGAAACCTCTTGATATGAGATTCTTTAATTTCATCAACCCATATCTTATGTCCGAGAATTACAAGATTGATATGGATTCTAGAGGCATGCCAGGAAATACCTTCTATAACACTGAACTCTGCACTCCAAACGCTCTAATCGACTATCAAAATGGCAGCAAATCAGGCTATGGATACATGCTCCATAAGGGTGTTGTCCATCGTTTCACATTAGATGAGAACGATAACCTTGCAATCTCTGGCACCGTTACTGATGAGGATTACAATTTCTATACCTCAATCTACCTTCAGATGCTCTCATATTCATTTGAGGATTTAAGCTTCTCAAATTTCGTTGGTTATATCGATGATGACAATCCTAACCTTTATTACCTAACTGACTCACAGTTAATCTATGGTCTTTCATACCTTTGCTATGTTCAGACCTCAGACGAGATGTCATGCAAGGAAATCATGCTTGAAATCATCGATGACGACACTCATGAATTCAAACTGCATTTCCCACTGAAGAACAGATTAACCAATAGAGAATTGGGCACATATACCTGTAGATTCTATGATATGGGCAAAGTTGAAATACCTGCAGTGGATGAATATGTCTCTCCTGGAGATGACCCAACAACGCAGACTACATCTGATCTTGTTAGCGTTCTCAACGAATTCAAGAAGAACAATTATTCATTTGAATGTCTATCCAGCGTTGGTTTAGCTAAGTATGTCTGCACAGAAAATTATTTCTATTGTTCAGTTTACGGAAGCGACATAAACAATTATGGATTCCTTAAAGAAGATGGTCATATCTATGAATTCTCAATCGATAATGGAGTTATGAACATCGATAGAACCGTTGATCACAAGGATTCCATCAAACTTCCGGGAGTGGGAGCCTTCCTTCTCTCAGATGATGACTGTGGCTACATGTCCACGCTTGATAGCGAACTCTACAACGAGAGAAATTATGAAGTGGATGAGGTCATGGGAACAAAAGTCTGGAAGATCAATAATTCCACGCTCTCAAGCAAGATCTTCAACTACATTTGGAGCAATCCAAGATCAATGAGACCTTATGGTACAGGTTTATTGGTCAAAAACGTCCAGGGAAAGATGAAACTATCATTCTATTCAACAGGCGTCTACACCAGCGGAACATATGCTGGATATTACAATCAAGATACAATTACATACTTCGATATCGGTACATCAAGCGTACCGGTAGTGGAAGAATACTTAAGAACGAAATAAGGAGGAAATCAGCATGAAAAAGAAGAAAAGCCTATTAATTCTCGCCTCAATGATGCTTGTTGGCACAGTCTCATGCGGCAAGACAGATACACCTGTGGACTCATCGAGCGTTGAGCCATCAACTTCGAATAATGAGCCTACATCAAGTAGCGAGTCTCCATCTATCAGTGGATCATCTTCTGAAAAGAAAGACGAGGTCATCACAGGCGTTGAAATCGCGGGACCTTCCTCAATCTTAAAAGGCAGAACGGCAATGCTTGTTGCCGATGTCCTCGGAAGTGATGATGATTCGGTTACCTGGTCATCAA
>JAKSVD010000163.1 GCA_024408305.1 Bacilli bacterium
CATCCTTATTCATCCAAATCAGCAACCACTTCTTAAGGGAATACTTCCCTCAGATTCATAACTCAGTCTTTAAGTCAGGCAATCTTAAGAATGCTTTATCTAAGAGCGACTATGAAGCTTTATACGCTTTACTCATTAAAGCCGCCAAAGACTACTTCTCTGAAACCAATTACTTCCAGCTCGACGTCGTCTCTTCTATCTCGAAGGCTCTTTCTTACGTCTACCGTAACCTCGATTACAAAGTAATCAATGAGGTTCAAAAAGAAAGAATCAGCAGAAAGAAGAGCAGAATGAAAAGAATCATCTCCTATATCGATGCGAACTTCGATTCGCAGCTTCGATTAGAAGACATAGCCGCTAAAGAAAACTTAAGCATCACCCACTTATCCCATATCTTCTCATCTAACTTCGGCATGACATTCCAGGAATTCGTTAACGTCAAAAGAATGGAACAGTGCATTCGTTTGATGGCTAACAAAGAGAAGACCCTTCTTGAGATCTCTTACGAATCAGGTTTTAGCGATTCCAAATACATGAACAAGATGTTCTTAAAGAGATTCGGATGCACTCCAAAAGAATACCGTAGGCAGTACGCGACATTCTATGAAGGACCTACGCTTGACAGCGGCAAATTCGAATGCGTTTATAGCGATTCTGAATCACTAAAGAATATTGACAAGGCAAGCTTGCAAAGCTAAAAGAAACTGGCAGTTAGACGTTGTTATCCAATAGCGTTAGTTTTAACGACGTTTTCAAAAGATTTTTCTACAAAGCTTTCTTTCGGCAAAGCTCCCAATATTGGCGGCTTTATCAGAAACCTCTTAAACCTAGTCACTTAAATATAATTGGATTTTATCGTAAGTTTTTGTTTTTTTCTCGTAAATTCGACAGAAAAATGAGAGAAAAGACTATCGCGTTGCAATCATTCATAACACCTTAAAGAATAGGCGTCTTTCTATATATCCGAATTCGTTTCGCCAATTATTATGCCGAAGTGTTTCACTTCCCGCTCTTACTTAATTGGAGGCGTCTTCTTCTTTTTGCTCTATTTCGATCTTTTTCGATTTGATGAGATGCACAATTAGCATTCCCATCATGACTAAAAGTATCGCTAGAGCGCTTCCCGAGAAATCGATTAAGACATCAAGGATTGCACTTGTTCTTCCAGTAAATGATTGAATGAATTCATCCGTTACCGCTGATAATAAGCAAATGAAGAATGGAAGGATATAGAAATTCTTTTTTGTAAGTCTAGAAACGAATATGAACATCATTCTTAAACTAAGGCCGAGAACGAAGAATTCAGTGAAGTGAGCGCTTTTTCTGACGATTGTATGAAGGAGGCCTTCTTCCATCTTGTGACCTGGATCAACCACTGACTCCACTACCTCAACGATGACTGAGCTTTGTTTCATGGATTCAGGGCCATCTTTAAAGGAATTGCTGAATATGAAAATGAGGGTACCTAGAGCGATGACAGCCCACACTATAAGTTGTATTAAATCAGCCTTCTTTTTAATCATGTGGCATATTATAAAGAAAAAGCAAAATACCTCAATCTTACTTTTTTGTCGTTTTAGCGCTTTTTCTTAATGAAAAAGAACTGGAAAGAGACAAATACTTAGATATGTTCTCTCTTTTGATGAATTTGCTTCTATTTTTCCTTTCGTCTTTTATAATTTGTTCAGTTTGGAGGCGGCTATGGAAAAGAAAAGAATCAAGATATCAAGTGAGATCACCTATTTCCTTGCGATTGTGATACTTGCTTTCTCTGTTTGTTTGGCAACCGCTAGCGATTTCGGCGTTTCCATGATCGTCGCCCCTGCTTATATTCTTTCCATGAAGTTTAGCTTCTTGACCTTTGGACAATGGGAATACGTGACTCAGGCTATCCTCTTCGTTTTGTTTTGCTTAATCATGAGGAAGTTCCACTGGACATTCCTTATGTCATTCGTCACTTGTCTAATCTATGGCGCAATCCTCGATTTATGGAGGCTCATCCCAATATTCAATCCTAGCGTGACTGCACCTGGCTCATTTGATTTGTGGTTACGAATCCTTTTCTTTGTCCTTAGCTTGCTTCTTACTTCTCTTTCGATTGCCATGTTCAACCGTTCATACATCTACCCACAGGTTGTCGATATGGTACCTAATGGCATATCGAACAAATACAAATTCAAATTCGCTTACGTCAAATACGCTTTCGATTTTGTTTATCTATCTCTTGGCCTTACTCTTTCCTTCGTATTCTTCGGCAAGATCGTTGGATTATCTTTTGGCACAGCGATCATGTTCGTGGTCAATGGCTTCTTCATTAGCTTTACTATGAAAATGCTCGACAAGTTTTTCGAGTTCGTTCCTTTAATAAAGCCTTTTGCAAGATTCTTCGAAGATAAGAAGGAAGAAACTGAAAACTAGCCAAATACTTATCCTCCAATAACCTCGTTAACGCATCAAGGTAGAGTGTCTACCTTGAGGGCACATTAGATTTGAAAACTACTAAAAACGCCAAGCAGTGAAGCGCTTCTTTATTGTTCACGATTCAAACGAGTATCAATTTCAATAACATTTTAACTGTTTTACTCTCTTCTTTTTTGGTTACATAATTAGGTAAGAGGTGACACGTATGAACAAGAAGAGAATTTTCGAAGACATCAAAGTTTTAAAAGCAAACCATAAAACATTAAGAGAGTTTGCAAAGGAGAAATATATAGATGAAGAGGGGTTTGCTAACATCCACATCTATCTTGATTCAGATCAAATCTATAACCGTTTAACTAACCCATCGGACCCTGAATTATCAGACGAAATAATTAGTTATATCGATAAAGAAGCGTACTTCATCCCTGCTGAATACCCTATAAGAGTAATACTCCATTCGAACGAGGAATTAGACGAGACAAAAATCGAAAAGAAGCTAAAGGAGCATTATTGGAAGCTTTTGGCGGACAAAGATGATGATTTAAAAAGGAACGGATTCCTCTCGATCATTCTCTTCGTTATCGGTATCCTCTTTCTTTCCGCTTTCTTCCTCTTGCAAAACATTCCTCAAACAAAAGATCTCTTTAACGAGATTTTCTCAATCATCGGTTCATTTGCGATTTGGGAATCGGCTGATTGCTTCTTGTTAGCGAGAAATAGGCTCAAGATCGAATATCTAAATGACGCGCAGCTTGCTTTGCTCACACTCAAAACAAGCGACAAATAACCATATAGAGGGCATCGATTAGCGGATGACCTTTTCAGTTAGTTCTGCTTTCTTGTGATGGCACATCTATTTGTCTTGTTAGAACACACGTGGATAGCCAAATAGATACGCATTAGGCTTCGAAATGCTTCTCTACTACTTGGCTAAGATAAAGTAATAGAGGCCGTCTATTTGTACGCCAACTTGGACTTATTCTAAACATCAAAAAACGCAGCAAATGGGTATCTTTACTATGAATTTGCATATAAACCAATAATAATATATGCAGAA
>JAKSVD010000164.1 GCA_024408305.1 Bacilli bacterium
CACTGAGGGCATGCAAAAATATAACCACAATGCGGACAATTAACAGCCGTCCAATATCCACGTCTATTGATAAGTAAGAGTGATTGTTCTCCTCTTTTAACTCTTTCTGAAATTGCAGTTAATACAGGTTTTGTGAGTTTTTCGGAGGATCTATCGTAATTTGAACGGTCACACAAATCAATGATGCTTGTCTTTGGGAGCGGGCGTTTGTTAACTCTATGTCTCATTTCAGCATAGCCATAAACGCCTTTTGAAGCACGGGCCTTAGTTTCTAAAGTAGGCGTTGCTGAACCTAATAGAACTTTACATCCAGCAATCTTGCCTCTCATGATAGCGACTTCTCTAGCGTGGTAATATGGAGCATTATCTTGTTTATAAGATTCGACGTGTTCTTCATCTAAAATGATCAAGCCAAGATTAGTTAATGGAGCAAAAATTGCGCTTCTAGCACCAACAACGATTTGAGCTTTACCTTGGGCGATTCTTCTATATTCATCGTAACGTTCACCTGGTGTCAGTTCACTGTGCAAGATAGCCACTTTTGGGCCAAATCTTCTTGAGAAATATTCAACCATCTGGGGTGTGAGGTTAATCTCAGGGACAAGCATTAAAACGGTCTTGTTATCATCAAGATACTTTTCTGACAGTCTAAGGTAAACTTCAGTCTTGCCTGAACCGGTGACACCTTGTAGGAGAACGACTTCCTTTGGAGACGAAAGGATTGTCTCGTAGGCAATTCTTTGCTCTATTGACATCTCATGTGGATTTTCTCGTTCTTCAATTGGCAATACAAAACGGTTTTTCTCTTTACTGAAAACAAGAACTTTCTTCTTTTCAACAAGCGCGGTTAAAATTGATGGAGAACCCGCTTCTTTCTTCAAGATTTCCTCATGTTCTGCAATAAGGCGAAGCATTTCGATTTGTTTTGCTGTTAGCCCATCTTCGGTAGAATCAATGCATTTTACCCACTTTTCGTAGGCGATTTTTGGTCCATGTAGGCTTGATAATTTTGGTGACAATGTCTTTGGAAGCATTGCCTGTAGTACTGAAATAAGCGGGGACATGTAATATTCAGACACGCCCTCAGCAAGAGTCATTAGCTCATCATTGATAAGAGGCTCTTCATCGATAATGTCTTTCTCGGAAATGACCTTAATCTGATATCCCAGTTCCTCTTCTAATTCAGCCTGACTCTTCAAGGATTCGTTAACTTCGGTTACAAAACCCATGATTTCCTTGCCATTGAAATTGATCTTCACACGGAATCTTGGTTCGATTTTCTTGCTACCGTAATAGACATACGAAAATGTCCGAGCAATTGCTCGGGCACCATATTGAGTCAATACGCCGATGAGCTTCATAGGCATATTATAACTCATTAGTTATTCTTAGCGATTTCTTCTTTAATCAAAGTTGCGATTTTATCAGCAGCTTCTTTGAGATTGTCATTAACGACTGAGTATGTATAGTTAGGGGCCTCGGACATTTCGCGTTTAGCCTTGCCAAGTCTTTCCTGGATAACTTCTTCTGTTTCGCTTCTTCTACCTCTGATGCGAGCTTCAAGAGCTTCGATTGATGGAGGGAGGATGAAGAATGATAATGGCTTGTCTTCTTCTCCGCAGTTTGCCATAACCTGCTTAGCGCCATTAACATCGATTTCGAGAAGAACGTTAACGCCTTTATTTCTCATCTCTTCGGTCTTATCTTTTGGAGTGCCGTAATAATGGGAGACAAAGTAGTTATGTTCTAAAAGATTTCCTTTTGCGATATCTTCTTTGAACTCTTCTTCGGTGACATAGTAATAATCAACACCGTTTTGTTCGCCGGCTCTTGGAAGGCGAGTTGTTAAAGATACTGAAAAATAAAGATTTAAATCCTTATCATCCATAATCATTTGACGCAAAGTGCCCTTGCCAACTCCGCTAGGACCAGACATGATGATTAATAAGCCACGTTTCATATTATGAAAATTATAAAGACGTTTTTACAATTAAACAATAATGTCAATTGTAATCATGAAAAACTTTGAAACCACTATTATAAATATAATGATATAATCATTGTGCTATGAGACTTAGTGCAGAAAACTTGAAAATTTACATCGATTTCTTGAAAGAGAAAGTGCTTTCAAAACATATTGCACGTCCATTTTTCTATTCTGCCAATACGATTTTCTTCCATATTTCAGGAAAGGGAGACAAAAGGTTTGTCATTTCTTTGGATGATGCTGAGCCAAGATTCTACAGCACAAAGAATGAGATTGATGTTAGAGGAAAGGATTCTAAATTCATCGATCAATTGGCTAAGGAGATGAATAACTCTTTTGTTGTCGATATGGAAGCGGTCAACGATGACAAGATTCTTAAGATGTCATTAACTATCATCAACTCAGTATTTAAAGAAGAGGGCAGAACGCTTTACTTCGAAATGATTCCAAGGCATCCAAACCTTATTCTCACAGACTTAAATGACAAAGTAATTCTTTCGTATAGACCGGGTGAATTAACAGACCCAAGGCCACTACTTAAAGGCATGCAGTATGTTTATCCACCTAAGATGGAATTCCCTAATGAAGATATGAACTTCACTGCGGAGAAATATTTGGACCACTGCTTATCGCTTGAATCACAGCTAACCGAAAGAAGAAAGAAAGATAGATTCGGGTATATCCTGAGCGCACTAAAGAGCAAGGAAAAATCTTTAAGAAGGAAAATTGAATCGATAACAAAAGATGCCGAAGAAGCCAAAAACCACCTTGAAGATGGCCGTTTTGGCCATGCAATCTACACTTGTTATAGCGATATTCCCGCAAATGCCACATCTTTTGAATATGAAGGCGAAACGATTGAACTTGATCCATTAAAGCCTTTGGCTAAGAACGCAGAGCTATATTACAAAAAAGCAAAGAAATCAAAACAATCGATAATCATGTGCGATGTCTATGTTGAAAAAGCTAAGAAAGAATTAGAAGATGTTGTTTCGGCTTTAGAACAAATTAAGTACGCTGACGAAGCGGGGTTAGAGACCTTAGAAAAAGAGTTAGGCCTAGGAGGGAAAAAGACTCCTGGATCAAAGAAAATTAAAGGTGCATTCGAAGGACTCTCGCTTGCAACAATCCCGTATCAGGTCGAATACAAGGGAACGAGAATACTATTTGGTAAAACTTCCAAGCAAAACGATTGCCTCACTTTCTTATTTGGCACAACCAAAACTCATGTATGGTTGCACGTGATGGGCGACTCAGGTTCACACATAGTTATCAAGAAGGACAATCCTTCAAAAGATGAAATAAGAATCGCTGCCGAGATAGCACTCCTCAACTCTAATAAGGTCGATGGCGAGGTCATGTACACCTTAAGAAAGAACGTAAGAAAAGGAAATGCTATGGGACAGGCGATAGTAAAAGAATTCGATATCATACGAATCAACGATATAAGTGATGA
>JAKSVD010000165.1 GCA_024408305.1 Bacilli bacterium
GTTGCTCTTTTAGATGCGGTTAAAGCAGTATCGATTCCAACAGTTGAGGTCCATATCTCAGAGGTTGATGAAAGAGAAGACTTCAGAAAAGTCAGCTATATCCGTAAAGCCTGCATCGGAACAATCTCTGGAAAGGGATTTGATTCATATACCGAAGCAGTGGATTTATTAATCAATAAATAAAATGAAAATTAGAATTGCCAAAGGAAAACCTAACGGCTCATTGGTGGCCCCGCCATCAAAGAGTTATGCGCACCGTTATTTAATCGGCGCGGCTCTTTCCTGTGGTAGAGTTAGCAACTTATCGTTTAGTGCGGACGAAAAGGCGAGCATTTCGTGCCTAGATAGCCTTGGCTTTATAAGCGAAATTAGTGATAACTCGATTAAATATTCCGGTTTTGAAAGGAAAAATGATGTTCCTCACCTTAACTGCAATGAATCAGGAAGCACATTGAGGTTCTTTATTCCTATTGCGTTAGCCTTGTACGATGAGTTTGTAATTGAAGGTACCTCCAAGCTTATCTCTCGTGGTATTGAGGCATATGAAGATTGTCTTTCAAATGTTGCAACATTCATTAAGAATGAGACTTCCATAACGGTTTCTGGAAAGCTTATGCCGGGAGATTATGTTATCGATGCTTCTAAGAGTTCGCAGTATGTCTCTGGCATGCTTATTGCCTTGTCCATGCTAGACGGAGAATCCACATTAACAATCAAAGACGAACTCAATAGCAAGCCATATGTTGATATCACAGTTGAGGTCCTTTCAAGATTTGGCATTTCAATAAAAGAATCCTCCATGAAATACCTAATTCCTGATGGTGAAGGATTCAAAGCAAAAGACATCGTGAATGAAGGCGATTATTCAAACTCTGCATTCCTCGAGGCCTTCAATTATCAAGGCGGATTGATCAATCTTACGGGATTAAATCCTAATTCGTTGCAAGGTGATAAGGTTTATAGATCCCATTTTGAAACATTATCTAAAGGTTATGCCGAGATAGATGTGGAGAATTGCATTGATTTATCTCCTATCTTATTCTCCTTTGCCTCTTTGAAACATGGAGGACGTTTCATCAATACTAGACGCCTTGCTATCAAAGAGAGCAACAGGGCTTTAGCCATGAAAGAGGAACTCGAAAAAGCGGGAGTTAAGATCATAGTAAGAGAAAATGAAGTTGTAATCGAACCAAGTGTCGCGATTCCATCATCCCTTGAGTTTAATTCTCATAATGATCATAGGATTGCCATGGCATTATCATTGTATTCATCTACTACGGATATCATCATCGATGGAGCGGAATCGATTGATAAGAGCTATCCAGAATATTGGAACAATTTAAAAGAATTAGGAATGGAGGTTAACTATGTCGTTGCCTAAAAGAATATTAATAGTTGGCCTCGGCCTTATGGGCGGATCATATGCTGATGCCTTATCTAGTAAGGGCTATGAGGTTTACGCGTTAGCCCATAGGCAGTCATCACTAGATTTTGCCGTTGAAAACGGCCTTGTTAGAGGCGGAAGCATAGAAGTTGAGGAAGAGTTCGTCAAATCATTTGATTTGGTTGTATTCGCCTTATATCCACACATCCTCATCGAGTGGCTGGAGAAATATCATAAATATTTAAAGCCTGGAGCAATCCTTACAGATGTTACCGGCGTTAAGTCATCAATCATCCCTGGGGTCATGGAAATCATCAAAGACGATGATGTTGAATTTGTCTTTGCACATCCAATGGCAGGTAAGGAAGTCTATGGAGTTGAAAACGCTGATAAGGAAATATTCAAGAAAGCTAATTTCATCGTTACTCCTATGACTACAAATAATGAGGAATCAATTAATTTAATTGAGGAACTTGGAAGAGAAATCGGCTCAAACCATGTCACGAGGCTAAGTCCTGAATTACACGATGAGATGATTGCATACGTCTCGCAGTTAGCGCACATCATAGCCGTGTCGCTTATGACTGCTAAGGATTGTGATTCTTTATATGAATACACGGGAAATTCATTCAGGGATCTTACTAGAATCGCCGACATTAACGATTCAATGTGGTCTGAGCTTTTCCTAGATAACAAAGACACCCTTTTAGATCAGATAGATCTCTTTATGGGTGAGATGAAGAAAATGAGAGAAGCCTTGGATAAAGGCGATGTTGAGACGATGAAGTCGATGATGAAATTATCGAGTGAGAGAAGAAGAAAGTTTAGGAGCTAATAGATATGGGAATGAAGATGAAGAAACAACTTCCAACACCAGCGGAGTTGAGAAGGATGTATCCAATAGATGAGGAATCGTTGGAAATCAAGAAAGCTAACGATGAAGAAGTAAGAAAGATCTTTACTGGAGAATCAGATAAGTTCTTGCTCATCATCGGTCCATGTTCTGCGGATAGAGAAGATGCAGTGCTTGATTACATCGGAAGGTTAAGAAAGATCTATGACAAGATCAACGATGTCATCACTATCGTCCCTCGCATCTACACAAACAAGCCAAGAACAACAGGCGTTGGCTACAAGGGAATGCTCCATCAGCCAGACCCTAATAGAGACCCTGACCTATTAAAGGGCGTAATTGCTATTCGTAAACTCCATATGAGAGCCATCAAGGAGACAGGTTTCTCCTGCGCTGATGAGATGCTCTATCCTGAGAACCATGCATATCTAAGCGATTGCTTAACATATGTCGCCGTGGGAGCAAGATCAGTTGAAGATCAGCAGCATAGATTAACAGCATCAGGAATCGATGTTCCTGTCGGCATGAAGAATCCTACTTCCGGCGATTTAACCGTCATGCTTAATTCAATTCTTGCAGGACAGCATGATCAATCATTTATCTATAGAGGATGGGAAGTTGAGACAATGGGCAACCCATTAACCCACGCAATACTTAGAGGATATGTTGATGAAAAAGGTGTGATGGGCAGCAACTATCATTATGAAACCCTTGCAAAACTCACAGAAACATACAACACAGAGCATTTCAAGAATCCTGCAATTATTATTGATTGCAATCACTGCAATTCTGGCAAGAAGTATCTAGAACAGGTTAGAATCGCGTCAGAAATCCTCCATTACATGAAAGTCTCAAAAGGAATAAGAGGCATCGTAAAGGGATTGATGATTGAATCCTATATTGAAGATGGTTCCCAGAAAGCCACCGATGGCGTATATGGCAAATCCATCACTGACCCATGTTTAGGATGGGAGAAAACTGAGGAAATGCTTTATAGCATCGCTGAAGAATTAAGAGAAATTAGAGCAATGAAGGCTCAGGGCAAGTAGACGATTTAGATCCAGAATCCGCCAAAGTGTTTTACGCCACTCTTTATAAGCTTTTAAATTCAATAAAAAAGATTAAGTCTATTAGATGAAAAGGCCCTTGGATTGATACCTTGGGCCAGTCGGACGCCTCCTCCCCATGAGGC
>JAKSVD010000166.1 GCA_024408305.1 Bacilli bacterium
TTAAGATTCTTTTAGAATCTAAAAGATATAGCAATATCAAGGTTTCTCATTCTTTAGAGACTTCGAAAACCGAAACAATATCAAGATTCTACGTTGTTAGGTTTTATATCCCTGGGGATATTTCGTTCGTCATCTTCAGAGGCACGGATAAGACTTTCTTCGGATGCGTTGAGAATCTGAAATTCGCTTTGCCTAGGGAGATCGAATCAATCTCCACCGCCAGAGAATATTTGAAGAACGTTATCGATTCAGGCAACGAGAAAGTTGTTATCATCGGCCACTCCAAAGGCGGGACGATTGGACAATACGGTTATATCGGATTGCCTAACGAATATAGAAGCAAAGTAATTAAGGTTTATAACCTCGATGGGCCAGAGACTAAGGATGGCATTCCTTCTGACTTAATTGACGAAGCAAATGAGAAAATCCTCAAAATCGTCACCTATAGATCGGTATTCGGTTTGCTTTTAGATAGCAACCACGACTATAAAGTCGTCAATGGCAAATCATATGGTCTTTTCCATCACATGGTCTATAACTGGGAAGTTAACGACAAAGAATTGAAATACGTTAGCAAACCTTCAAAAAGGACTCTTAAAAGAAGAGACACTGTAGCGGACTTCCTTAGCAAGAGAAGCGATGAAGATGTCTCTTTGATAATCAAAGACGTCGAATCCATTCTTCATAAATCAAATATCTATTATTTTAGGGACATCAGGCTTGTTCGTTTATTTAAAGCTTATATTCAGGTATTAAAGCTTTTATTCAACAAAAAGAGAAGCAAAGAAGACGTTAAATTTGTCTTCATGTGCATGAAAGTGTTCCTATAAGAACTTTTAGCAAAAATCGACTGCAAAATACAGGGCAGCATCCATGTTGAGCTTATGATATAATCCAACTAACTTGCCCAGTTTATTAATCAAATAGTATCTTTTCAAAAATACTCTAGGATTGTTAGTCTTTGTCATGATTTCACCTCCTGGATGTATATCACCTCTAAAGGCAAAAGAAAAAGGCACAACCATTTAGATTGCACCTATCAAGAACATAGCTCTGCTTAAAGAAACATTAATTATAATTAATCCTAGTCATCAAACAATGGACAGCTTATTTTGCATGATGGATATGGACCACCGCATGCTACACATCCTTCTGGGATATCGTCTTCATTATCTTCATCGTCATTCAAAATTTCAGCACCAAAAGAATAGATTCCCCTATGATATCTTCTTTCCAGTTCAGCAACAGCCTCATCAATTGCACTATCGTGGTCACAATATACTGTTACATCTTCATCGGAAGGTAAATCTTCTCTAATATTATAATCATCAATGTCATTCTCATATCCACATTCTGTGCATTCCCAAGTCCCACAGTCAAAATCAAAACCATCTTGATTGTTCAAAAATGCATTGCAAGAATCACAATACCAATCATAATTAGATAAATCTGGTGAATCCCACTCAATGTTATAAATTCTAACTTCCCATTCAAAACTCATTTATTTATCCTCTACTTTCTTTGTTATCGATTTTACAATGATTCCTACCAAACTTGCAGCAGTTGCACCAATAATTGCAAATACCGCTCTATTGGCATTTAATTCAGTTGTTTTTTTCTTTCTTTCACTTGCGATGTAATTTGATAATGACTTGCATTGCTCTTTTGTTAATCCATCTTCATCAAGAATTGCTTTTAATACATTGTTTAAATCATTATTTTTCTTTCCTTCTTTCTCGTATACATACAAGATGGCTAAAGTCATTGATTGGGTAAGGTTTCTAGTATGATTTTCTAATTCTGAATAATATTGTCTGCTCACGCCTATCAATGATGCAAATTCTTCGGCATTCCATCCTGCAATAGAACGCAATGTAACAAGTGATTCTTGAAGTTTGTTTTTATTGACTTCTGATATTAATAAATCGTCCATTTTCTCATCTTTTCGAATTTATTATATCAAAAATATTAAAAACGTCAACAAATGTGACATCGTTTTATTTGACATCATAAACTTATTAATTAACTTGACATATAAAAAATAACCTCAATTCCAAATTGAGATTATTTAATAAGATATTAATCCCTATTTAAAAGGACTGAACCGCAGTCTTTTTTTGTTATGACTCGCAATTTGTGATTATTTCCATTCTATGAGATGCAAAAACACCTCAATTTTTAAAATCTATCAGCAAAACATATAAATTATCGTTTTTCTTTATTCACGTGTCTAAGGACAAAAAACAGGCCCTTTTGAGGGGGCCTGTGATTTTTAGGTTTAAATAATCTTTAGATGATTATTAAGCAGCCTGTTCGACGAAGCTCCAGCAGTCGATATCTGCGAGAACGCTCTGATAGCCTTCGTTTGAACCTAATTGCTGACCGACGAATGAGATGGTGTGGACACCAGCTGTAAGTGTCATTGCAGCTGATTCGACTTCGATCCATTCATTTGCAGCGTTGAGTGTGCCTTTTGCCTGGCCGTCGACTTTGAGGTCGAAGCAGACTTTTTCAGTTTCCATATCAGATTTGATCTTAGCTTTGATCTTGACGTTAGCGTCAGCAGCTAATTTAACTCTGTATTGGAGTTCGCCTGACATGTTGGAACGTTTTGTGCCATTCCAACCTTCTCTGAAGATAGCGTGGACATATTGACCACCTGATGCTGTTGCATCATCGGTGACTGTACCGTTAAGGCTGACTGGATATGTTGTGCCATCTGTTACGTAGTCTGTTTCTTCGCCTGTGCTTGTGAAGATTGTGTGTTTGACTGAGTAGTCTTCAGCTTCCTGCTTGTAGACGCCGTTTGTGAAGGTGACGTTCTTTGCAGGTGGCATGTAGTTACCGACTCTGACAAGACGGATAGATTCGACGTAGAGTGAGTAGCCAAGACCTGTGTGGACGAATCTGAATGCTGTTTCACCAGCGCCGATCATCATTGATTCGATGACTGGAACGTTTGTCCATTTGAAGGTTCTGTAGTTATCTAAGCCGATAGCGTTGAAGTTCTTGTTGCCTGTTTCGGTGTAGACTTTAGCGCCTGTTGCGTCACCAAGCTGAGCGTAGTAACGTCCTGGGACTTGTTCTGTGATGCCATCACCATAAGACATACCGTGCTGTGTGCCAGTGCCATCGTTGCCCTGTGAAACGTGAGCTTTGAGGTAAACCTGGTATTCACCTGCTGGGAGGCCTGTGATATTGAATGTTGCAGCTTTGCCGCTGTTCATCTTCTTATCTGCGCCAAGATTTGGTGTATTTGTGGAATCAAGGTCCATTTCAACGCCTGTTAAGTCGTTGCTTGGGCAGGAGACTGGCCACATATCTGTGCCTTCTGTCTTTGCTTCTGCACGGTTAATCTGGTGAGCGTGGCTGATGTAGAGACCGCAGCAACCATATAATGTGTCTGCGCTGTTG
>JAKSVD010000167.1 GCA_024408305.1 Bacilli bacterium
AGGGAGAACGCACCATATGCTTCAAAGACAGAATTAACATATGCCGGAAGAGAAGCGACTCAATACATTATTACTAATGCGAACTACATTCTTCCTACTGACACTAAATTGAACATTGTTTTAGACAAAGAGACGGGCGCGGTTTTGTCTTTGAAATACGACAACATTGATTTCTATGAATCCACATCGTTTATCGCAAATGACAAAGCAGCATCAGATGCAGTTAAAGCAAAGCATGACCCTCTAGCTTTCGATTTCTTAGATAAAGATGTTTTAGCGTTAGTTGATCTTCAAGACCTTGCTATTCCTTCCTGGTACGAAAAATCTGCGACATTCTCATATTTAGATGATTCAAATAACAGTGTTTCAAATATGAGTGGCTATTCCGTTCAGTATTTCCAGCTTTTATCAACGACAGAAGAAATAGAGAACGTTGCTAAAAGCATTTATGCAAAAGGCATCAAATACAACTTCGATAATGAATTAAAGACATACGAAGAATTATTTGAAACAACAAGAGAGACTGTGAATTACACAGTAATAGACACAGTAAGATTTAACGCCTATGTCACCAAGGGAGATACAAAATATAACGTTGTCTTCCAAGGCACAAACGAATCAAGCTATCCTGGAGAATGGTTTATTACATTGGCAATATATAAAATAATATAAAAGACTGATGTTGAATCTTATATTAGAATAAAAATATGGCAAAACCTAAGGATTCCATTTATTACAAAAACCACGTAACAAATAGCGAAATTGCGGCAGCCTATATTAATAGGTATAGAAAAATATACATTGCCATCACTTTGGTAATCGCGTTATTTGAAGCCATCATGGCAATCAGAGGTCTAATTTTTTTCAATTGGGCCAAACCAAGACATGTCGCATATTTCGTCTGCTATATCGTTCTTCTTGCTGCTTCTATTGCCACGGCCACATTTTTGATTCTTGGCATCAAAAAAGAACAAAGCCAAAAGTCATTGAACTTAATGATCAATACCTATTCTACGATCATGATCACCTGGGCTGTTGTCATGTCTGTGCTTGATCTTGTCGGCGGCAATTATCCAATCATTTATTTAACAATCGTCATAGTCATTGGGGGCATTTCTCCAATCAATCCTTGGATTTACATACCTACAACCTTTGTTACATCTGCAGCGCTTATTGTTTTCAACCATTTCTTTGGTCGGCAAGGCGTTCTTCAAACATCTGACTTCATAAACATCTTCGTATTCATTGTTATGTCGATATTTGTCGCTTACCGTAATTACAGCGTCACCTTAAGCGAAGAAAGAAACAGGAAAGAATTAACAAGATTATCCAAGGTGGACATCCTTACAGGACTTGATAATGAGAATTCATATTATACGTTCCTTGATGATTTAGAGAAAATCAAAGATCCAGAATATGCGGTTATCGTTCTTGATTTAAATAGACTTAAATACACAGACGACACCTATGGTCATAGATTTGGCGCCTTCTTGATCTCAGAAGTAGGGAGAATTCTTCCAACCATCTTTGATAAAAGCGCTCTCTTCCATACAGGGGGAGATGAGTTTGTCATTGTTGTGTTGTCTCAATATAAAGAGCTTGATGAGCTCGTTAAGAAGCTTGATGAGAAACTCGAGTACACAGAAGTAGAGTATGAGGGCCAGAAGCTTATCCTTTCTATCGCTAGAGGCGTTTCTAGACATGAGCCAGGCGAATCATATAACGATACATATCAACGCGCAGACAGAGATATGTATGTGAATAAAAAAGAAGTTAAGAAGAAACATAATATTGAAGGAAGATAATCAAAAAAACCGTCAAACGGCGGTATTAATTTATCTTTGGCTCAGCACCATCTCTTTTGCGTACTCTAACTGTTTTTCAGTTATGTTTCCACCAGAGATAAGGTATGCAACCTGACGGATCTTTTCTTCTAACGAAAGCTCCTTCATATGAGCATAGGTTCTATTGCCTTTAATCTCTTTTGAGATAAGGATGTGGTGGTCGCTAAGAGAAGCTACCTGTGGCATATGGGTTATTGAGATAACTTGGCTTGATAAAGAGATCTCATGGATCTTTCTAGCAACAGATTGAGCGCTTTCTCCTGAAACGCCTGTATCAATTTCATCAAAGATGACTGTAGGTATCTTATTAGCCTTTATAAGCGTTGCTTTGAAGGCAAGCATGATACGGGAAGCCTCGCCTCCTGAAATAACCTTAGAGAGGCTCTTAAGGCCTTCACCGACGTTTGTCTCGATAAGGAAGTCTAAAGTATCTAACCCATCTTCTTTAAGGATAGAATCATCGTTAGATTCTAATGGTAAGAACTCCACCTTGAACTTTGCTTTCAAATGAAGGTCAGTCATGTGCTGCTCAAGCTCTTTTTCTATAGATAAAGCAATCTTTTTTCTGATATTGGTAAGCTCTTCGCCTTTTTGCTTGGTTTTTGCAAAAGCAGCAGCCATTTCTTGTTTTTTCTCGGCAATTTGGCCCTCAAAGTCAGAATTGTCGCCTAATGTTTCTTCTAGTTCGTTCTTATAAGCGATGAGTTCAGGGATGCTCTTTTTGTATTTGCGCTTTAGCTCAGTTAAGTCTTGGTCTCTTTGCTCAAGTTCGTTGAGTCTATCTGGATCATAGTCAATGTTGTTGAGGTCCTTTTTAAGTCCATCAATCATATCGATGATCTCATAATATTTCTCATCGAGCTGAGTTTGCACTTCCTGATATTGTGGTTGGTATTTCGTCAGCTTGCCTAAAACCTTATTGAGCTCGTACAAACGGTCCATAAAGTCTTCGTGGGCAATCTCGTTTGCTTCTTGTGAGAGAGAATAGACTTTGTCGTAATTGGTTAAAAGAGAAATCTCGGATTCGATTTCTTCTTCCTCACCTTCGCGAAGGTTTGCTCTCTTAAGTTCCTTGTATTGGAATTCATAGAAGTCGCGGTCCTCATCTATCTTTTTTTGTTTGTCTAATAAGACCTGATATTCATGTTTCTTCTCTTTGTATGCTGAAAGGAGAAGTGAATATTCCTTTTTGTATGAAGCGGTTAATTCGCCAGAGAATCCATCAATGATGCCAAGATAGTTTTCTGGATTGAGAATCTTCTCGAAATCAAATTGGCTATGGATGTCCGCTAAATATTTAGAAATGCGTAATAAGTCAGCAAGAGTAATTGAGACTCCGTTAACTTTGATTGAGCTTCTGTTTTTGCTAAGGGTCCTGCTGACAGTGAGTTCTCCATCATTTTCAAGAATGTCTAATGACATGAGAACCGCTTTGAGATTTTTGTTATTAACAGAGAAAACGCCTTTGATAGAAGCACTATCTTCGCCAGCACGGATTAATTCATTCGATGCTCTTGCTCCAAGAAGGAGGG
>JAKSVD010000168.1 GCA_024408305.1 Bacilli bacterium
TGTTTTTGCCGAACTGGCTAGTGCCAAGCGATGGAAGTCTACCATATGAAATAGGGTTCATAGTGCCTGTTCCGCCTGGATACCAAGTGGAAATGGTGACTGCAACGAGAATTGATGCGATATAGTTAAGCATTAATGTGAATAATGATTCGTTGGTTTTGAAGAATGCTTTGAATATTGCAGGGATAAGAGCCCAAATGGCGCCTGCAATGATGGAGCCAGGGATTTCGAATACCAATATCACAACATCGTTGAATTCACCGCCTAAATAATACATGAACGCACATCTTGCTAAGCACCCCATAAGGATTTGACCATTACCACCGAGGTTCCAGAATTTCATTTTGAACGCTGGAATAAGAGCGATTGATACGCCAAGGAGAATTGCGCCGTCTCTCAAGAATGTCCAAATCTTACGGTCAGTAGCAAAGACGCCGTTGAACAATGATCCAAAGAATCCGAAGAAATTGTGAGATTTTGTAGAGAAGGCAACAACGAAGATTGCACCGACAATCAAACCAAATAGAACAGAGCTGATACGAATGCCAATCTTTGTGCCATTGGACATGTTCATTCTTTTGACGACGTGGAATAGAGGTTCTTTATGTTTCTTTTCTAAAGCCATACTTATTCCTCCCATGAAGTTTCAACTGTCTTAGTCATAAGAAGTCCAACTTCTTCCTTTGATGTTGTTCTTGCATCGACAATGCCGGAAATCTTTCCTCCATTGACGACAAGGATTCTATCCGATAATGCGAGCAAGACGTCGAGGTCCTCACCGACGAAAATAACGGCAGAACCAGATTCTTTTTCCTGATTCAATAAATTATATATTAAATAAGATGAGTTAATGTCTAAGCCACGGACTGGGTATGCTGCCATCAAGACCTTTGGGGATGATGCGATTTCACGTCCGACTAAGACCTTTTGAACGTTACCGCCGGATAGACGTCTAACAGGGGTATGAACTGAGTCTGTAACAACTTCAAGTTCACTGACGATCTTGTTTGTTAATTCACCTGGTGTCTTTCTATCAAGAATAACTGGCTTACCCTTTTCGTATGAACGGAGCATGACGTTATCGATGAGGTCCATGTTACCGACAAGTCCCATGCCTAAACGGTCTTCTGGGACGAACGCGAGTCTAACACCGAGGTCTCTAATCTGTTTAGGATTCTTGGAACGGAGATCGATGTTTTCTCCTGTCTCTGGCTCGATATAGCAAATAGATCCTTCTTTGATCCTTGCTAAGCCTGCGATTGCTTCAAGCATTTCCTTCTGACCTGAACCGGCAATACCGGCTATACCGAGGATTTCTCCGCTACGAGCCTTGAATGAAATGTTATCAACACCTAATAAACCATCGTCTTTGATAGTTGTTAATCCCTTGATGATTAATCTATCGACGACTGATTTAGGTTCTGTTCTATTGATGTTGAGTTCAATCTTCTTGCCAACCATCATTTCGGTTAACTGAGATTCGTTTGTTTCTGAGGATTTTACCGATCCGATGTATTCGCCTTTTCTTAAGACTGCAACTCTATCGGAAATCTCTAAGACTTCGTTTAATTTGTGAGTGATGATAATGATGGATTTTCCGTCCTCTTTCATCTTTCTTAGGATAGCGAACAATTTCTTGATTTCCTGTGGAGTCAAGACTGCTGTTGGTTCATCTAAGATTAAAATATCGGCGCCTCTAAAAAGAACCTTGACGATTTCAACAGTCTGCTTTTCAGAGACTGACATATCGTAGATTTTTTTCTTTGGGTCGATGTTGAAGCCGTATTTGTCAGCGATTTCCTTAATCTTGACCATCGACTTCTTGAGGTTGTATCTGCCTTCTTCTTTATATCCTAAGATGATGTTCTCGGCTGCGGTGAAAACATCAACGAGTTTGAAATGCTGGTGAATCATTCCAATACCATGATTGAAAGCATCGATTGGCGATTTGATTGTGACTTCTTCTCCGTTGATGAGAATTGATCCTGAGTCTGGATAATAGATGCCAGAGATCATATTCATCAAGGTTGTCTTGCCACAGCCATTCTCACCTAAAAGAGAAAGGATTTCTCCCTTTTCGAGTGAAAGGCTAACGTTGTTGTTAGCAATAACGCTTCCGAAGGTTTTGGTAATGTTCCTTAGTTCGAGTTGGTGCATATTGCTCTCCTTTATAGGGGATAAAGAACAAGGAGGGAGCGGCCCGAAAGCCGTTCCCTCAAGTGATTAGATTTAATTAGAACTTGACGTTCTGGAGGTTGATACCGTCGATCTGGATATCGAAGTATGGAGCTGAACGATACTTCTCAGCATTTGATTCATCGAAGTAGCCGTTTGAGATGACGTTTGTTTCGCCAACAAAGTCGCCATCAACATCTGCTAAGTAAGCTGTGAGGTGGCCTTCTGAGTCGACTGTTGCACCTGTGTTCAAGCCTGTGTCGCCATCCTTTGATGGGTCAGCAGGGATAACTGTGACTGTGAACTTTGATGTATCGAAGACGTGGATTTTACCAGCCTGGAGGTCAGCCTTAACTGCTGCAACCTTATCTGCTGTGCCAGCTGCAACGTTCTTGCCGTATTCTGAGAGTTCGACTGAACCTGTTGCGAATGATCCACACCAGTCTGTTGCATATGGTGTGCCAGCGAGTGTGTTGTCGATCATCATTTCGAAGTATGGCTGCCAGTTGATTCTTGATGAGACTAAGAATGTTTCTGGGCACTTTGAAGCTGTTGAGCCGTTGTATGAAACGTTTGGAACGCCCTTTAATTCGCATGCTGATGGAGCACCCCATGAGTCAGCGTGCTGTGAGATGATAGCTGCACCGCCATCGATTAATGAGTTAGCGCCGTTTCTTTCAGCAACTTCGTCATACCATGAACCTGTGAATGTGACGTCCATGACAACGTTTGGAACGATTGACTTAACGCCGAGGTACCATGAGGTATAGCCTGAGATAACTTCTGCGTATGTGTAAGCACCGATGTAGCCGAGCTTGATGTTGCCGTTGGCATCTTTGTTCTTGTCAGCGATCTTTCCGCCTTCGATCATTTCCTGAAGCTTTAATCCAGCGACGACACCGCCGAGGTATCTGCCTTCATAGATTGAAGCGAATGCATTGTGGAAGTTTGCGATTTTAGCACCCTTTGATGATGTGCCTGTTGCGTGGCTGAACTGAACATCCTTGTATTCTTCTGCAGCCTGCTTGATGAATCCTTCGTGACCAAATGAATCTGCGAAGACACCCTTGCATCCGTCGTCTGCTAATTCAGCAGCTGCTTCATAGCACTTATTTGATTCGTCAATGCCAGTCTTGATGACAGCTTCGACGTTCTTAGCTTCACATGCAGCCTTGAAGCCACCGATGAAGTTTG
>JAKSVD010000169.1 GCA_024408305.1 Bacilli bacterium
TACATTAAGAGCGCCATTCTCCATGATTAAGGGAATCCCTTCATCATTCGTCATCTCATTGATTAAAGAGAGAATAGAAAACGGTGAATACACCGATGTCTTTGATTTCGCTGCAAGATGCATGAAATATGGATTGAATATTCCAACATTAGTTAAACTGATTACTGCCGGTTGTTTTGATTCTATGGTTCCGTCAAGATCATCATTAAGAGCCACCGTCTATTCGATAATGAGCTACGCAGAGATGTTCGGCGATAGCGAGCAAGGTCCTTCCCTCCTGTCGATTGGATTAAGCAAACCAAAGATCGTTGAGGCTGAAGATAACTTGAAAGAAGACTTAAGAGGAGAATTGGAGACATTAGGAATGACCATTTCTAAATCGCTATTCACCTTATATAAAGATGCCTTAAATGGTGTTAGCTACACACCATTAAGCGATATAGATGATGTTAACGGAGTGTTTGAGACCGTAGCCTTGGTTAGATCAATCAAAACAATCATTACTAAGGCTGGCAAGCAATTAGCATTCCTTGATGTATACGATGATGTTGATGAGAGATCATTTGTTATGTGGGCTGAAACGTATACCGAAAGCTACATGCACCTTAAGGTAGATAACCTCATCAAGATTGCAGGAAGAAAAGATCGCAAGAAAGAAGATTCATTCGTTGCGTTAAATGTTGTTGGATTAGGAGAGTAATATGGCAAAAAAGTTAATAGTAATCGATGGAAATTCATTGCTCTTCAGAGCATATTACGCAACAGCGATGGGTGATACATCCAGTATCATGCGCACAAAATCAGGCATTCCAACAAATGCTATTTTTGCATTTGCAAATATGATGACAAAATTAATGCAGGGATTTAAGGGAGGAGAATATTTCTTCGTTGGATTCGATGCTGATGGTCATACATTCAGAAAAGAACAATATGCCGAATACAAAGCAAATAGACGTCCTTGTCCAGAAGAATTAATCCCACAGTTCCCGATTTCTCGTGAATTATTAAATGCTTTAAACATCAAGAATTACGAAGAGACTGGAATCGAAGCAGATGATATCTGTGGAACAGTTGCAAAATGGGGTTCAAAACAAGGATTTGAAGTCGTTGTTTATACATCAGATAAAGATTATCTCCAGTTAATTGATGAGAACATCACCATCAATTTACTTAAGACCGGTTTATCCAATATGGAAGAGATGAACATGGTCACAATGCCAGAAAAATTTGGATTCATGCCTAAGCAAATCATCGACTACAAGGGTCTTAGAGGAGATTCATCCGATAACCTTCCTGGCATTCCTGGAGTCGGAGATAAGACTGCAGTCAAGTTAATCCAGGAATATGGATCTTTCGAAAAGATTCTTGAAGCTGCCGAAACTATGAAATCCAAAGTCGGAGAAAATATCAGAAATAATAAGGATCTTGGTAGAGCGTGTTATGACCTCGCCACAATCAAGATTGACTGCGAACTTCCATTTACGATAGACGACCTTTTATATGAGGGATATGAATTTGAAAAAGTCAGTGAATTCGCTCAGAAATATGAACTCAAGCAATTCTACAATAGACTCCCAATCAAACTAAAAAAGGTAACAAAATCATTCGAACTAGAGCCAAGAATCATTAAATCTTTAAATGAAATCGAGATTGGTGATGAGATTGGTTTAGCATTCGATATCGACTATAGTGAATACCACACCTCCATCATTAATGGCGTGGCGATTGCAAATGATCATGATGCCGGATTCTTAATGATTGAAGATATTGAAAACAATCCTGAATTCAAGGAATTGATGGAAAATGAAAACATCAAGAAACATGTCTTCGACGCTAAAGCTACTTACTATACTTGCGATAGATTAGGAATTAAATTTAAGGGACTAGAGAACGATATCCTTTTAGCGGCATATCTATCAGACTCCACCGTCACATCAAATCCACTACTCGTCTATGCAAGCTATGGAATCGATATTGATGGGCAGGAAGTCATTGATATCTTTAATTCAGCAAAATCTAAAACCACATGCAGAATGGCGTTCTTTGCAATGAATCTTAAGGACAAGATTCTTGAGGGAATGGAAAAAGATAACAATGCATCTTTATATAAAGATATAGAGCTTCCTTTATCTCTTGTCTTAGCCAAGATGGAGATTGAAGGCGTTCCTTGCCATAACGAGGTATTACGCGAACTCGGCAAAGAATTCAGAAACAAGAGGGACAGTCTTGAATCTTCAATCTTTGATTATGCAGGAACAAGATTCAACATCAATTCGCCAAAACAGATTGCAGACGTCCTCTTTAAGCAAATGGGCATAAGAGACCCAAGAGGTGGATCAACATCAGTTGAAGCGCTTGGAGATATCATTAATGAACATCCAATTATTCCATTAATTTTGGAATATAGAAAATACGCAAAGATGGTCTCGACATACATCGAGGGATTAGAGAATTGTATCGATGCCAACGATAAAATTCACACCTACTTCAATCAGGCACAAACCTCAACCGGAAGACTTTCTAGCTCTGCTCCAAATATGCAGAACATCAGCACCAGAGACCCTGAATCTAAGACAATTAGAAAAGCCTTCTATTACGATGACCTTGACTACACAATAATCTCATTTGACTATTCTCAAATTGAATTACGTATCCTAGCAGCTTTATCAAATTGCAAAGCATATTTAGACGTGTTTAATTCAGATGAGGAACGTGACGTACATAGCGAAACCGCAAAGCGAGTCTTCGGCACTGAGGAGGTTACATCCTTGCAAAGAAGAACCGCTAAAGCAGTTAACTTTGCAATTATCTATGGCACCACTGTTTATGGTTTATCAGACCAAATCCATGTAACAACAGCCGAGGCTGGAAAATTAATTAAATCATTCTACCTTGCTTATCCAGAAGTCGGAGAATTCCTTCAGACTGTTGTTAAGGATGCAGAAACACAAGGATACGTCTCCACAATGTTTGGTAGAAGACGTTATTTAAGAGAAGTCAATGATCCTAATTACGCAAAGCGTGAAGCTGCAAGAAGACAGGCACTTAACGCTCCAGTTCAAGGCACTGCTGCTGATTTAATGAAACTTGTCATGGTGGCGGTTGATAAATATCTATCTGAATCAGGAGTAAAGACCCAGATGATCCTCCAAATCCACGACGAACTCTTATTTAAAGTGCCATCTGCTGAATTAGATACAGTACCTGCAAAGATTCAGGAAATCATGGAAACTGCATTTAAGCTTCCAGTTAAATTAAAAACTGAGATGGGCCAAGGAAAGACTTGGTATGAGGTGAAATAATGCCAGAATTACCAGAAGTTGAAACTGTCAGAAGAATCCTTGAACCGATTGTCAAAGGTAA
>JAKSVD010000017.1 GCA_024408305.1 Bacilli bacterium
TAAACTTCGTACTAGAGGACAATGACTATGTCAAGGAAATGAAGGGGGAGAAGAATGGCTAAAAAGAAAACCAAAGAAATTGAAAAACCAATTAAAGAAAACATCTCGCCTGTCACCCTTGATGCCTTAATGGGCGAAAGATTCGGCCAATACGCACGAGAAGTCATTCAGGATCGTGCTATTCCGGATGCAAGAGACGGACTTAAGCCAGTCCAGAGAAGAATTCTTTATGGAATGCACAAGGCCGGCTACACAATCGATAAACCAACCAAGAAGTGCGCGCACATCGTCGGTGACGTCATGGGTAACTATCACCCACACGGTGACAGCTCAATCTATGAGGCTCTTGTAAATCTCTCCCAGTCATGGAAGATGAGAATGCCTCTTGTTGACTTCCAGGGTAACAACGGATCAATCGATGGAGATGGAGCAGCAGCCTACCGTTATACAGAAGCAAGATTATCCGCATTGGCAGGAGAATTAATTAGAGACCTCGATAAGGATGCAGTCCCAATGGGTCTTACTTTCGACGACGCCAATTTGGAGCCAATCATCCTTCCTGCTAGATTCCCAAACCTCCTCGTTAACGGAACCGAAGGTATCGCGGTTGGTATCTCAACAACAATCCCTCCACATAACCTTGGAGAAATCACCAAAGCAATAATCTATAGAATCAAGCATCCTAGCTGCACGGTTGAGGATCTTATCCAGTTCGTTCCAGGACCTGCCGTCCCAACAGGTGGCGTCATCTATCCAAACGAAGCTTCAAAAGACATCTATAGAACAGGTAAGGGAAAAGTAACCATCTGGTCGAAGTGTGAAGTCGTCACAAACGAAGATGGACAGAAGCAGATCATCGTTTCCGAAATCCCTTATAGAACAAACAAATCCGAAATCGTCAAAGAAATCGACGATATCAGAAAGAAGAAGACAATCCCTGGCATCGAAGAGATCAGAGACGAAACCGACAAGCACGGTTTAAGAATCGCAATCGACATCCAAGACAACGCCGACGCAGAGGCAATCAAGAACTTCTTATTACATAAAACGAAATTATCATCTAACTTCACCGCTCAGATGTATGCAATCTTCGAGGACAAGCCATTCTTGCTCAACCTCGCATCATATTGCGATTGCTATATCCAGCACCAGCTTGAAGTTGTTTCCCATGTCTCCAAATACAATTTAGATAAGGACATGGCAAGGCTCATGATCGTTGAGGGCTTAATCAAGGCCATCTCAATCCTAGATGAGGTCATCGCGGTCATTAGAAAATCCGAGAATAAAGCGGACGCTAAAGTGAATCTCATCAACAAGTTTGGCTTTGAGACAGTCCAGGCAGACGCTATCTTGAATATGCCTTTATATAAATTATCGCATACAGACATCGAGACTCTTGAACAAGAGAAGAAAGACCTCGATGCCGAAATCGCATATCTCACCTCCGTCTTATCAGATCAGGAATTAAGAGAAAAAGTCATTATCGACGACCTCAAGGGCATCGTTAAGAAATATGGGGATGAGAGAAGAACCGAAATCAGAACCGAAGGCACAATCGACCAGGTTGACGCACGTTCGCTTATCATCGCAGAAGATGTCATGCTCGTTGCGACTAGAGAATGCTACATCAAGCGTTCAACACTCAAGTCATGGAAAGGCTCAAACGGACTCAATGGAGCCAAGCCGGGAATGAAGGCAGGCGATTCCTTAATCTTCATGGGCAAAGTCCAGACAACGGACTTCTTGGTTCTTTTCACCAACCTTGGCAACTACATTTACCTCCCAGTCAACGAAATCAAGGACAACAAATGGAACGAGGAAGGCTTCCACGTCTCCACGATGGTACCTGTTTCAACTGGTGAAAATGTCGTCTCTGCTCTATTAGTTAAGAGCGATGCATGGAGAAATGATCTCAATGTCGTGATGGCAACCAAGCAAGGTTCAATCAAGAGAGTGGTCTTATCATCCCTCCCTCCAATCAGACACTCCAAGCCAATCCCAGGCTTCAAGATGAAGAACGACGAACTCATCGGAGCAGTCTTAACAAGCGGCAACTCAGACTTGTTCATCGTCAGTGTCGATGGCAAGGCTCTCCTTTATAACGAAAATGACGTCGGAATCACAAATCCAAGATCCGGCGGCGTGAAGATTGGAAGCTTCAAAGGCAAAGAGATTGCCGGCATCCTTTCGTTCGACCCAGAAGAGAAGGGCAAGATCATCTTCATCACCGATAGAGGCCACACAAGAGTCTTTGACCTCAAGAACATCGAGAAGACATCTAGATTATCCAAGGCTACCACAACGATCTTCAATTCCTTCCAGAAGGAACCACACAAGGTCGTCTATATCGATAAGGTTGGAGACAAAGTCTCTCCATACGTATACACAGTTGTCTTAAACGATGACTCAAATGCGGAAATCCAGTTGGACGATTTCTATCTCACCCCAATGGAGAAATATGCGAAGCGTCCAGACTCATTCCCAGCAAAGATGCGCGTATTCTACGTCTCATATGATTCAAATGTTGTCGTCACAAAAGACACAAAGAGCTATGAGCCACCAGTAAAGTTCGTGCCTCAAGTCGAGAAGAAGGACGTCATCATCGAAGATGACCCAGATACAAATGTAGTGGAGTTCGAACAGATTTCCTTGTTCGATGACGAGATGTAATGAATAAGATCTTCATCCCTACATATCTAGCCAAATCCATCTACGACCTTGATGCGGAGACTTTGAAGTCTTTAAACATCAAGACGGTCTTATCAGATTTAGATAACACGCTTGCATCATTTAGAAGCAAAGATGCCGACCAATCAACTTTGGATTACATCAATTCCTTAAAGGGAAATGGCATAAATTTCTATATCGCAAGCAACAACACAAGCGAGAGAGTGAAGAGATTCGCCTCAACCCTTGGCATCAAAGCCCTCTCGGGCCTAGCAAAGCCATTATCTAAACGCTTGAAGAAGCTCCTAAAGGAAGAGGGCCTCGATTTAGAGACCACAGTCCTAATCGGAGATCAGATCATGACCGATGTCATCGCTGGAAACGGGGCAGGCATTCGCACGATATTATGCGAAAAGCTAGTGCCTGAAGACCCACCATGGACTAGATTCAATAGAATCTTTGAACGTGGAAAACGAAAAAAGATAAACAAAAACAAACTAGCACCAAGAATCAAGGAGGAAGACTAATGAGCGAAATCAAAACTGTTCACCGTTGTTCATCGTGTGGCGCAATTCTTCAGAGCCAGGATAAGGCGCTTGAAGGCTACATCGATGCAGTCGTCTTAAAGGGCAAATCTCTTAACGACATCGTTTTCTGCGATGATTGCTACAAGAAAGCCCATTATTCCCCATTCCCTAACACGGTCCATGCGGACAAATCTTTGATTACGGTATTAAAAGACGCTAGGGCATCGGATGCTTTGGTTGTCTATTTCATCGATTTGTTCTCCTTTGAATATTCAATCCCGGTTGAAGCCGCAAACTATCTCTCAAGACAAAATGTCTTAGTGGTGGCTAGACTCAAATACACGAAGAAGCAGATAACCATCCCTGAACAATATGTTTCCAATATCTTCAAGACCTATAGAATCAACATCAAGCCAGAAGATGTAATCATCACCGACTTGAGCGCAACAAGCATTCCTGAGGTCAAAGAGGAGATCAACAAGAGAAGAAAAGCACACGATGTCTATTTAATCGGCTCGACTTTGTCTCCAGTCAACACATTTGCAAAAAGATTCTTGAATGACTACGTCAACGTCTCAACTAGTGCGGTTGTCACAAAGAAATATAAGGGGACTGACTTAGATGTCATGCGTATCCCGCTCGACAATTCAAGCAAAGTCTATTGCATCCCTCCATTTGAAGAGAACAATTCATATTACACATTAGGAAACGACAATTTCAGAAAGATCATCACTCCGGATTCAAAGGCCGGCATTAGAAAGAAAACCCTTAAGCCTGGCAAATCGATGATGATCGGCGAACTTGTTAGAATCGACTTCCTTGAAGGAAAGACCGCAAAAGTGGACGCGTTCTTCGCGGAAGAAGGCGATGGCGAAGTGATGTCAACACGTCGCTGCGACGAACATTTCGCTGAAATGCTTGAAAAGCATCCTCATCGTCCATATCTACCTGAACTCAAATCATCAAGAGACTTCGACGCATTCGAAATCACAATCGATGAAGAGGGGTATAGAGATGTCGGAATCTCCGGCTTAGGCTGGATCTCTTTCAAGGGCGAAGGACAGAAACTTAGAATCTACGTAAAAATCGGAATCGGAGTATATGGCTCCGAAGCAAAGGTAAACCAACATGTTAACACCAAAACAAAAGGCAAAGCTTAAAGCTTTAGCAAATTCATTATCCCCAAGCGTAACCTTGGGAAAAGGATTCTTGAACGAGAACATCCTCAAGGCCATCGACGATGGGTTAGAGGCTAACGAGCTCATCAAAGTTAAAATCCTCAACACACAGGGCGAAGCGAAAGAAGACATCGCACGCGACATCGTTGTTGGATGCGGATGTGAACTCGTCGCAATCATCGGACACGCTTTAATTCTCTACAAGAGAAGCAAAAAGCATCACAAGATCGATCTATGAGACCTTTAGTCATCTTTGGAGGGTCATTCGATCCAATTCATAACGGACATTTGAGAATTGCCAAAGTCGCAGCGGACAAATACGACGCTGACGTCGTTTTCGTGCTCGCCAAAACTCCAAGATGGAAGAATATCACTGAATCAGAGCAAAACCGCTTAGACATGCTAAAAGCCGCCTTGGAGGAAATAAACGACCCAAGATTCTCATGTTCGACCATCGAATTAGAGCGAGAAGGCGATTTTTCCTATTCAATTGATACCGTCAAAGCCTTCTCGGAGATGTATCCAGGAAGAAAACTATACACCCTCATCGGCGCAGACCAGGTAAACCAATTCGATCGTTGGAGAGAATGCGAAGGAATCGCAGAACGCTCAACAATCATCTTTTCCAACAGACCAGGAATCGAAATCAATTTAGAAAATGTAAAGAAATTCAAAATGGAGGACCTCAATTTTTATTCCTCCGGCGAGGTTTCCTCTACGCGCGTGCGCGTTCTTAATTTTATGGATATTCCTCTAAGCGTATATTCATATATCATTCACAATCATCTCTATTTCATGAAGGAACTTGAGATGTACATTACGCCAAAGAGGCTCAAACACAGCGAATCAGTCGCTTTAGTGGCGTATAAGATCGCTTTATCGAACTTCGGACAAGAAATGGCTGAGAAAGCCTTAATCACAGGACTCATCCATGACCTCGGAAAGAAAATGCCTGAATTCCAGGCTAGGGAAATCATGAAGAAGGAATATCCGGATTATCAGGATTACCCAGAATACTCATTACACCAATGGACTGGAGCATATTTAGCAAAGAACGTCATGGGCGTTGAAGACGAAAGCATCCTTTTGGCAATCAAGTATCATTGCACAGGCCGCGCCGGCATGACAGCGCTCGAGAAAATCATCTATTCGGCAGACAAGATAGAACCAACAAGAGGTTATGACAGCTCAGACATGATAAGAGCGTGCATTGAAGATTACGAGAAAGGCTTCAGATACGTCCTCGACGAGAATATGAAGTTCCTTTCTAACAAACCACTTGGCGAACAAAATGGTTTAACCGAAGATTGTAAAGATTATTATTTAGGAGACTAATAGAAAAATGGCTTACCCAAAAGAAGTAAATATCGCAGTCAAAACTCTAGACGAACACAAAGCAGAAGAGATCTCTGTAATCAAGGTAAATGACATCACTCCGTTTGCAGATTATTACGTCATTTGTTCATGCCCATCAGAGCGCTCATTAGGCGCATTTGCAGACGTGCTAGAAGACGAGTACTACAAAGCCGGTTTTGAGATCAACAATAAGGAAGGAAGTCCAGAGTCAGGATGGGTTATCGTTGACGAAGGTTCAGTCATTATTCATCTCTTCATGAGCTGGAAACGCCAAGAGATCGATCTTGAATCGTTAGTAGCAAAAGTGGCTCAGAAAAGGGCAAAATAAAATTAGTACTTAAAGAAATCCACCATTACCACTGGCGGATTTTTCTTTTGCAATGGTCTACTTCGCATAATGTCCATTATGTTAATATTTTATAATAGAAAGACTAGTTTTTAACGAATGTTAATATTTCTTGACTTTTGTATATCAATAACAAATCCACAGATAATTTTGAATTTTCCACACATTTTCAAAACTACTAATTTATTACTAATCTTTATTTTGAATTTGAGAACTAATTTCAGCTATATCATCTTTAATGTATTGTAATTTTATCTCTGGTGCCACATGTAACTATCAAAAATCAATTTTCCAATGACGTAATTTTATGCTTCCAAATTTTAGCGTTGTTTTGTTTTTATGTGAACAGAATGTGAATTCGCTTCTTGCTTTTATTCGTGCTTTTATTTTGTTTATCGATACACGTCACGTCTCTTTCTTTTTTCAAGCACTTTCTGAAATGAATAATTTCACTTCACAGACCATGATTCATTATTTCGTGGTCACGCATTATTTCTCATCGGAATCAATCAACAGATCAGCAAAACAAAAAACGCTCTGATTGTATATTAGTTAACATAATATTTTCTTTACAATTGAGCGATGATTATTTGTTTTAGTTCAATTTGTGTTCTAAGACCGTCATGGCCTTATCGTTAATAAACACAAACGTTTCTTAAATCTCGTCGATCGCTTTACCAATGAGCTCACTGGAAGATTCCAATCCGAAATTTTTAAGAATCGTCTCGCCGATATCGCCAAAGCTGAATCTGTCCTCCAGGCGTTTTCCGTTTTTGATCGATTTTGAATAAACTAACAACGGAACCGTTTCTCTTGTATGGTCTGTTCCTTTGTATGTTGGATCATTTCCGTGGTCCGCGGTGATCATCAATAAATCATCTTCACGCATTAACGAGATCATTTCGCCGATTCTAACGTCGAATTCCTCTAATGCACGCGCATAGCCTTTTGGATCTCTTCTATGGCCGTATTCAGAGTCAAATTCGACTAAATTAACAAAACACAGTCCATTCCAGTCGTCATTTTTAACCTGATCTATCGTTTTATCCATTCCGTCCATATTGGAAATCGTCTTTACAGTCTTGGCGACCCCTTTTCCGTTGAATATATCTGAAATTTTTCCAACGCATGATGTCATGTATCCGTTTTGTTTCAAAATATCCATATCTGTATCGATCGATGGCGCTAAAGCGTAATCATGTCTATTTGGCGTTCTCTTGAAGTCATCTTTACAATTGCCAACAAATGGACGGGCTATAACACGACCTACGTAGTATTCTGGCTTCATACAGATTTCTCTTGCGATTTCACAGCATCTATAAAGTTCCTTTACGCCGGTAGTTTCTTCATGTGCGGCGATCTGCAAAACAGAATCCGCTGAGGTATAGACAATCAAAGAATTATCTCTTTTTTGTTCTTCGCCGAGCTTAACAAGGATTTCTGTGCCGCTTGAAGCATAGTTTCCAATTAATTTATGGCCTGTTTTTTCTTCGAGTTCATCCATGAGTTCCTTAGGGAATCCAGTATCTGTGAATGTGATAAATGGCTTAGTTGTGTAAACACCCATCATTTCCCAGTGACCAGTCATCGTGTCTTTTCCATTGCTTTTTTCAATTAAACGCATCGAAAAAGCGTTTGGATGATCATGTATTGGATTAACTCCCTTGATTTCAGTGAGCTCACCGATGCCCATAGATTCCATATTTGGGACATTTAGGCCTCCTACGGCCTCCGCGATATGTCTCCATGTGTTCGAGCCTTCATCGTCAAATCTTGCGGCATCTGGAGCATTTCCAATGCCTGCTGAGTCTGCTACGATGAGAAAAATTCTCTTATATTTCATATGTACGACTCCTTATTCGTCCTTATTTTATATTATTTATGCTTTGCATACAAATCATATGCGCTAAGGATTCTTTGAGAAGAAACCTGGGTATAGATTTGGGTTGTTGCAATATTTGTGTGGCCAAGCATTTCCTGAACCGAGCGCAATTCCGCTCCATTCTCAAGGAGATGGGTTGCAAAGCAATGCCTTAGAGTATGAGGCGAAATCTCTTGATCGATTCCGGCTTCTAAGGCGTATTTTTTAACCTGTTTGAAGAAATAGACGCGTGACACAGGCTTACCGTCTCTATTGAGGAAAATGAATTTTGAACCTACGCCTTTATTGCGTTTTCTAGATGTAGATACATATCTGGATAAGTAATCAAGTGCAAAGTCAGAAATTGGCACGCTCCTTTGCTTATTGCCTTTTCCTATGATTGTAATGATTTTATTCTGGAAGTTAACTTCGTTCATTTTGAGGTTGCATAGCTCAGAAACACGTAAACCCGATGCGTACATCACTTCCAACATGGCCTTATCGCGCATTCCAGAGTCCTTTTTAAGATCCGGCATCTCGAGCAAAGCGTCAATGTCATCCACCGATAGAACGCTAGGCAACCTCTTAGGCATTTTCGGGCCTTCGATATTAGGCAATTCCTCGCTCATAAGGCCTTCATTGTACAAGAAATTATAAAAATTCTTTGTTGATGACAATCTTCTTAGAATTGTTGATGTAGATAATCCTTTTTCATCTTCGATCATCATGTATGTAGTGATGTCGGATGCAAGCAAATCATCTGTGGTTTTCCTTTCAGGAAGCGCAGCAAAAAACTGCTTAAGATCATCGGCATAATTAGAGACAGTGCTCTTTTCCACGCCCTTTTCAACAACAAGGTATTGGAAATAGCTATCTATTGCGTCATTTATGTCCATCGCCATTTTTCTTTGCCTCCTTTGCCCTCATTAATTTAGGCTTCTTCATTTTTCTGTTTAATTCGGAAATCAACAACCTGGTTTCATCCTCTTTTTCATACTCTTCATAATTCCAAAGACTCATTTGAATATCCGAATCTTTTGGGTCTATCAAATTCTGAAGAGTTACTCCTACTAATCGAATTGTTTGTCCAAGGAAATATTTCTCATACAGTTCGATTGCTTTATTGGTTATGAATTCACAATCATCTGTCGGATCTCTGAATGAAATTGATTTGTTGTGATTGTGAAAACTAGTGTCTTTCACGGTTATTTGTATTGTTTTCCCTTTCTTTTTTTCCCTTTTCGCGCCTTCAGAAACGCTGAATGCGAGCTCACGAATTTTAGATTCTATTATGTATTCGTCATCAGTATCGAATGGGAATGTTCTAGAATGGCCCAGGGATTTTGGATCCCAAGGATTTGTATCAACGATATCTGAACTCGTACCTAAAAGGCATGATTTTACATGATCGTAAAACTTTCCAAAATGAATCTTTACAATTTGCTCGTCAGTAGCAATCTTGTTAGCCAAATCACCAATGGTATAAATGCCGATAAGATTCAACCTAGGAACAGATTTCTTTCCGATGCCGAAAAAATCACCAATTTTAAGAGGATATAGCATATTTGGGATGTCTTTTTTTCTAATAATCGTTATTCCCATTGGCTTTTTCATGTCTGAAGCCATCTTAGCCAGGAACTTAGTCGGTCCAATGCCAATAGAGCACTTAAGGCCAAGTTCTTTAAATAAACCATCACGCAGATTCTCAAGATAAGAAATAGGATCGTCCACGCTCGAAAGAGGTTTGGTCATATCAACAAAACATTCGTCAATAGAAGCCTCTTCTATTATTGGCGAAAAGCTATAAATATATGAAAAGAAGGATCTTGATAGCATTTCGTAATAGTGATAATCACCAGACAAAAATACACCATCAGGACATAATTCTTTAGCTTTGAAAATTGGCATCGCAGAGTGAACACCGTATGCACGAGCTTCATATGAGCATGTCGAAACAACGCCGCGAGAAGTCAATCCGCCAACAATAACTGGTTTGCCAATTAATGATGGATTGCGGATGCACTCAGCGGTTGCAAAGAATGCATTTAGATCGATGTGCATGATGATTTTACTCATGACATTATTTTATCACATTTTATGATTATGTTAACTAATTTATAGAGAAATGAAATTCACAAAAAACATATAGAAAACCCTTCGCTCATTACGAGAGAAGGGGTTTGGAACTTTGTAATTATAATTTTAGAATAATTAATGTTTCATAATTTTACTATTCTCTGATGCAGTCTTATTTTTTAGACTTTGTGAAACACCTACAAAACTACTAATTATCTACTTTTACTCATCCACTACTTCAATCTTTTTTGAGGCTTCATCTAAAGTATCATTAAGACATTTGATGATGCGTTTTCCGTTTTCGTACAGTTTGAGAGTCTCATCTAAAGGTAATGCACCACTCTCAACTTTTTTGACGATTTCATTGAGTTCTGCAAGCTGTTCCTCAAACGATAATTCTTTCTTCTCTTCCATGGTTCTACTCCTTCTTATTTGACGACGGACTCAATTGTTCCATCTTTCATTTTTGTTTTGATCTTGTCTCCAGGCTTAACATCTTTAATTGACTTAACTACTCTTCCATCTTCTGTCTCTGTCAATGAGTATCCACGCTTAATTACGTTCTCTGGATTCATTGCCTTGAACATTGAACTTAATTCAGCTACCTGTGATGATTTTTTGTCAATATATCTTTGTGCCGCCATTCTTAGACGCTGTTCTAGCTGCCGCACCTCTTCTTTTGTCTTCTCGTATTGGGACGCCGGATTTTTAAAGAACGGCCTTGAAGCAAGAGCCTCTACCTTGTCCCTCAAGCCTTTTATCTTCTTTTCTGCTCCATCTTGGAGTCTTTCCTCCATATCCATCAAGAACGAACGTACAGATTCGATATCTGGAGTTGCCATTTCAGCTGCTGCAGTTGGCGTACTAACCCTTTTATCTGATACATAATCAATGATTGTGAAGTCAATTTCGTGTCCTATCGCAGAAATGACAGGCATCTTCGAATTTGCGACAGCGCGGGCAAAAGTTTCATCGTTAAATGCCCATAAATCTTCGATTGAACCACCGCCACGGGCAATAATTAGGGTATCGAGACCCTCTGTTTGGGCTAAATTGAAGGCTTTAAGGAGCTCTTTTGGCGCTTCATCCCCTTGAACAAGAGAATAATAGACGTATAAATCAGCAACCGGCCACCTTCTTGCGATATTCTTTCTTAAATCAGCTTCTGCAGCCGAATCTTTTCCAACAATAATTCCGATTTTCTTTGGAAAACGAGGGATCTCACGCTTACGAGATTCGTCGAATAATCCTTCCTGGTAAAGCTTTGCTTTAAGCTTCTCAAGTTCTAAAAGGAGATTTCCTTTTCCGTATTCTTCGAGGAAATTTACCGACAATGAATATCTTCCTCTTGCAATATAAACGCTAATAGAGCCGGTAGCTAAAACCTCATCTCCCTCACCAGGAATAAACTTAATTCTATTTAATGCGTTATTCCACATCGTGCATGAAATGACGCTTTCTCCATCCTTTAAATCAAAAAACACACCGCTACGGTAGATCTTCCAATTTGAGATCTCGCCTTTAACGGTGATGTTTCTAAGGAGAAAATTCCCCTCAAGGTTTTCTTTGATAACTTCGTTAAGCTCTTTTACAGATATGAATTTTCTTTCGTTATTCACGGACTAATACCTTATCAAGAATTGCGTTTACGAACTTATAGTCATTTGGAGCGCAATAAGTCTTTGTTAACTTAATTGCGACGTCGATAACGATACGTTTATCGATGTCTTTGTCGATATAATGGAACTGCGTGTAGGCAACCAAAAGAATAGCCTGTTCGACTCTATTTAATCTATCGAATGTCCATTTATTCATATGGTCGTTATAGACCGGAATGATATCGTTGATGTGCTTGATGACTTCCAAGACCGATGCCTTGATGTAGTTATCGCATTCTTCATATGGTCTCTCCGCGATTCCAGAAATGATGTCTTCAACATCAACCTCCGCGTTCATTGAGATGTAAGTTAATACATCGTAGACAGCAAAGACTGCTAACATCTGAGCTTTATTTCTTGTGATTGCGTGTGTGTTTTCCATAATTAGATCAATTTTTAAACTCTGATTTCTTCCAGAGACGGACATACTATAACATAAAAGAATGCTTTATGTTTACCAAAATGTCTCAATATTGGAGAAAGAGGTTACAAGTAATGCATGTTCTTCATCAAAGATGTAAAATGTGCCTATGGAAATAAGAGAAAGAACTCCGAAATACAAATTGTACACAGCATTGATATATCTTTGCGCATACCTTCTTATCGTCGCATTTCCTTTCGATTTGTTTTTGAGTAGAGATCACCATCTACTGGCAATAACAGCCTTAAAATTTATTCTTTTTGTATACATGGTTGCCCAATTGAAGAAGGAAGGGTTCTCAATCGAGCCGTTTTCTTGGAAGAAATCGCTCTTGTTCATACCAACATTATTGCTTTGCTGCTCAAATTTCGTATTCCTTGCAATAAATAAAGGGCCAATCGATTCCAAACCGGATTACCTCAACCTTATTAACGGAGCGGTTTCATGCGCCGCAACTGCCTTATGTGAGGAGCTTATCTTCAGAGTCATGGCAAGCGACGTTGCAAAAACAAAATTCAATAAAATACTAACCCTTGTCATAACCGCTGGCATATTCGGTGCCGTTCACTTCATCGCCAGAGTGTTCGGAGACCCGTTTGGAGCCACAATTCAGGCCGGCTACAGCCTTTTCTTAGGCCTTGTTGTTGGTTTTACATATCTTTATGGTGGAAGCCTTATATCGGCTGTTTTGATTCATTTCCTATTTAATTTTATAAACGACTCTTTATTCGCGGTAATACATGCCGGTGATTGGAATGGGACATTCTACATCGTTAATCTTTGTGTTGGATTGCTTGTTGCTATTTATTTGTTTATTCTTTTTGTCTTTTTCAAGAAAATCGTAAAGGACAATTAGAAATTGACATTTAACCAATCCTCAGTATATTGGATTTTATGAATCTCTTATCAATGAGCATTGTCATTTCTTTTTGCCTATCCTGCGCAGGAACTTCAACGTTTGGCGTCATAAAATTTATGTCGCCAAAAGGGCTTGAAGAACATAATTCTTATCAATTAGATACTCTGTCGCTTTCCGATGACTATCCTGAGCCTTATCCAACTATGCAATCTATTGGCGGCCGTCAACTGATAACAAACTATTTATATTTCAAGAATTTAACCACAAACTTTACGAACAACGATAACGATAGTTGTACTTGGGTAGCGGTTGAAATTATGCTTTCATACTTAAATTGTACATCAACGCCAGATGTAATACCTCCTTTGTATTATATAAAATCCGACGTCTCCTCATCGAATCTATCTAACGCCGATTCTCCAGGAACGTTAAATGTTAATGGATCAAATTACACAGGCGAATATGACGATTCTCCGGTTTGTTTCAGAAAGTATCTTTTGGACAATTACTTACGCGGCTCAATAGAATATCCAATTTTGCAATATTTCCCTTTTTGGCCTTTTATATTCTCTAGGCAGGCAGATTTATTGGAAATTTACCTCGAGGATAGGGGTTTTTGTGACGTCGACGACTTTTTCGTTTCTCCTTGCTATGCAACAGTAAATATGCAGACCACCTTTGATTTTATAATAAGTCAGCTTCATTCGGGAAGACCCGTCATAGCAAACACTCCGTCGCATAGTTTCATTGTATATGGTTATGTTCCAGGAACGCATCAGTTAGTTTGCCATTATGGCTGGCACCAAGAGGGAGCAAACGAATACATCTTCGATTGTGACAGCATTTCTACATCGGACAGCGCATATCCTGGAATTCAACTCGCCATTTCTGTCGGGATGAATCACCACAGTCATTCTTACTCATACATAGACCACTCCCATAACGAAGCTTATTGTTTTTGCGGAAATAATATAGGACTAACCCCCTATGAGCATGAACATTACTACGTTTTGGAAGCAGCAGGAACAAATAAAAAAATATGGAGGTGTAGTATATGCAGAAAACCAAAGCCAATTTCATTCTAACTATATTAACCTCGTTGTCAGCTTTTTCTTGTTCCCAAAAATACAAATTAAATGCTTATAACGAGAATAAAAAGAGAATTAAAGTTGACGAAGATACTTCAAATATTTTCTCTTCCTTTAACTTCAAAGATGTATGCCCGGACAACACGAATGACAATTGGGCATTTTCTCCTTTGTCTTACGCTTCGACAAAATTGTCTCAACAAGCCTATAGAGGAGATGAATCCGCGGCTAAGAGATACAAGAAACTATCTGACGGAGCAAATTATTCTTGCGGGGATTATTTCTCTATTGAGTCCAATTCGCTTGTGGCAGTTAGAAAATTCGAAGACGGTATCGAAAAAATGCTAAATGAGAACTCGATTTCTACATTCTCCGGGTCTCCAAAAGAAATATCGAAATATGCTGCTGACCTATTTGGTGATAAGGCCTTTGACACCCAAGATCATCTTTTTGCTAATGTCATGAAATTTCATGACAATTTCGTTAAGCCTTTGAAAAGAATCAAATCATCTATTTTCCATGGTTCCTCGACTGCAAATACAACCGATTATTACGAATTGAACTCCATCTCCAAAGGTTTCCTCAATGAGGAATATTTCTTTGGCTATTTAAATATAAGAGAAACATCGATGTTAATTTTTATGCCCCTTGAAAAGAAACTCACTGACTATTCTATAAACATATTGTCTACTTTCAACGAAAGCGATGATAAATACATTAGATGCTCAATGCCTGAATGGAAAACTAAATATTCAATTGCCGTTCATGACGATAACAATTCAACAATCTACCAAACAAACGAATTCGAATTCACTAAAAATGGGATTAAAGGGAAATCAACTTCGAAATCAGGACCAACAGGAATGGGCGATGAACCTGAAATAGATATAACTATCGACAGGCCATTTTATTATGGTGTTTATGCAAACAGCATTCCTTTAATGATAGGAGCCAATTACAACTTATAGAGGCAAGAACCTCATTTATACTTATCTTCTATAATAAATGAGGCTTCCTTATATTACATTAAGAAGCAGTAGCTTCCGCTTTTTTGTTTGTTATATAAATATATATTCCCATTCCAATTCCAATGGCGATAAGCCCTAGAGACCAGAACTGAGATGGAGAAATTCCAGGAACAAAGGATCCGCGATGATCCCCTCTTAAATATTCGATCAGGAACCTGAAAATTCCATAAGAGATAAGATAATCGACAAAGTTGTATTCGAAGTCTATCTTCAGAGCCAAGAAAATCAATTCTCCTGCAAGGATAAAGAGGAATATCGCTTCCATCAAATTAGTTGGATAGACCTTCTCGCTCATACCAGGGAATGTGACGCCCATCCATGAATCAGTTGGCTTTCCGTAGCAGCAGCCAGACAAGAAGCATCCAACTCTTCCGAAAGCATGAGCCAAGGCAATCATCGCAGGAGCGATTCTGAATGCGTATTTTCTCATGAACGGACCATATTTCTTTCTTTCATGGAAGAAATAGATAAGAAGGAATGTTAGAGCTCCTCCGATCAAGCCTCCATAGAATGTCATTGCCCATGTCCACTTGTAGGCATCCCCTTTTTCAATGAAGTCATAGACGTTTTGAACAAGAATCGCCGAAATTAGGCCAACAATGACTGATACGCAGGCATTTAGTTCACAGGAATACATCAACTGCTTTGGCGCGCCAACATGCTTCATATAAACCTCAAACAAGAAGAATATTGAAACAAGTCCTAATAGGACCATGACGACATAGCTATCGATTATTCCGAATATCATTGGGTACATATCTATATTATATATATTTATATAAGATGTTGCCACAAAACAAAAACGGGCAATCTGGTGATTACCCGTAGATGTATAGATTTTATTAATAGACAGAGACGACCTTGACGTTTACTTTGAACGGAACTGCTTCGCACATCATTGAGACTGCGGTTGCAACAGATTCCTGAATCTTCAAGCAGATGTCTTTGAAGTTAGCATGAGCCTTCTTTGAGATCGTGACTTCGAGGGTGATATCAACCTTTCCGTCTTTCCTAAAGGATGCAACAACTGGATTGGCAAGAGCGAAAACGCCTTTGCCTCTCTTCTTGACGTTAACGTCAACGACGCTGTCAGCAGCTTTTGTGGCAACGGATTCGAATGCGCGGCGGGAGATTCCCATATAACCGGTATTCTTGTAGTTGTTCAAATAATAGTAATTTGCATCCATAGCTCTATTTTAGTCTATTCCTTAGGAATTATGCAAGTTTCTCTAAGATTGTTGCAGCAACTGCAGCTGGTGTGAAGCCTGCTGCTTCAATTGCCTTAGATGCTGGAGCTGAGTATCCATAGTGGTCGATTGAGACGACATGGTTTGCATACTTATACCAAGTTGCGCCGTGTGCCATTTCGATTGCGACTCTCTTGCATCTGCAGGTCTTGAGAACTGAATTCTTGTATTCTTCGCTCTGCTCGTCGAAGATCTCGCAGCATGGCATTGAGACGACGTTGACCTTATAGCCCTTTTCTTCGAGCATTGGCTTGACTGACATTGCAAGTGCAACTTCAGAACCAGATGCGATGAGTGTTAAGTCTGCATCTTCGACTTCTGATACGAGATATCCACCCTTAGCAACGCCATCCTTTGATGAATTTGCGTTCAATGGGAGGTTCTGACGTGAAAGGATCAAGCAGCTAACGTGTGACTTTTCTTCAAGAGCTAAGCCCCATGAAGCGACTGTTTCTCTTGAGTCACATGGACGATAGACGCGAACGTTTGGAGTAGTTCTTAACATTGCAAGCTGTTCGATTGGTTCGTGTGTTGGACCATCTTCACCGACTGCGATTGAGTCGTGTGAGAGGAGATAGATTGCTGGGAGGTGCTGTAAAGCAGCCATACGGATAGCGTTCTTGAAGTAGTCAGCGAAGACTAAGAATGATCCGCCGTATGTGATGAATCCGCCGTGGAGGAGGATTCCGTTTTCAATAGCTGCCATTGCGAATTCTCTGATACCGAAGTTGACGTTCTTAGCGTCTCTATGTTCTGGGCCATAGCCTGGATCACCCTTGATTGCGGTCTTGACTGATGCGGCGACGTCTGCTGATCCACCGAGTGTGAATGGGATTAATGATGGGAGCTTAGCAACGACGTTTCCTGAAACGTTACGTGTTGCATCGTTCTCAGCGAGTGCGATTTCATCGAGTCCTGCGATATATGGAGCGACGTTA
>JAKSVD010000170.1 GCA_024408305.1 Bacilli bacterium
CTAGTGGCAAATAAACGTAAACTAAAGTATATTGTTTATGCGCCAGAAATGAAAATCGGCATTGAGAAAGAATGCAATAGAAAAGGAATAAAAGTCGTTAGAAAAATAGAAGAAATTTTAAAGGAGCAGGGAAAGAAATGAGAGATTTAGTAATTTATAGCGACCAAGCTTTGAGCAAAGAAAGCGTTGCGGCACTTTTAAAAAATGAGTTGAAGTCGTTGACCGTGCTTGATGATTCCGAGAGCCATTTGTACATCAAGAAAAAGGGAGAAGGAATTGAGATCGATTATACACCAGACGATAAGGTGTCCGATCCGGACTCATTCTGCGAGGACATTATTGATTTGTTACCCAATAAAAATGCCTTTATATCTTCTATAAGTTGTACAGGGGTTAAAATCGCCAAACGCGTTGTGAGAGTTTTGCTAGGACATTTCAGCAACGTATATATAGAAGATGATTATGGTTGGTTTGGCAAGGGAGAAGACTTCCTGTTGAGTGACCATCAAGAAAAGGCTGATAAAGAACTCGAAGAAAAAAATAAGACTATCGGTTAGTAAAAAATAAGAATTAGAAACCCAGCACTCATTCGGTCGAATGCTGGGTTTTAATATTTAAGACAAATATCGGCAAAGGATGTATTAGAATAGTTCGAACGCTTTGCCGCTTGATGGCAATTCTCTTAATTCGGATTGTTCTTTGAAGGAATGGTATCTATCGGTGATTACTATTTTTTTCTCCATTCCAAGATGTGATATTTTAACCATTGCGGTTTCGTTTTTGTCCGTGGTCATCGTGTAGCTTAATTCTGTTTTGTTGAAGGCTAAACCACTTCTAGTTCTGATCCCGTTATCAGTTTCGGTTGTTTTAAGTGTAAGTTCACCATTAACGACATCAAACGCACTAGAATTGATTTCATCATAACGGGTATAGGCTAATGCGACTTCCTTAACTGAAGCGTTATAGCAATAATAGTCCACTACTTTTTCTTCGTGGAATTCCCAGGTGTTTGTGTCTAGGTGATATGTATGTTTTTGGTTGCGGACAACATATGTTTTGCCGTCTTCTTCATACATCGTAAAGTTGATCTGCGTGTTGAATCCCTCAACCGGGGCTATAAAGTCAACCACTAAGGCTGCAGTATCGCCTCTTAAAAATAGACGGTCTGATTGGTATCTAGTTTTATAGAAATCACCCCAATCTTCATCGTTGATTCTAGGAATCCAATCAATCGTAAAATCATAAAAGCCTTTATCGAATTCATCTTCAATGGATGAAAGGGGTGTTGTTGGCGAGAGCTCGATGCCATCAAATCTTAGGATCTTGTCGAATGTGTATCCACACACTCTGCATGTATAGGTTTGGGAGCCTTCTTGATGTTCTCTAGTTGGGATATCCTCTTCGATATCAAAATCGTGGCCGCCTTCCATTACCCTGTTGTTATTCTCATCAACCCAGTAATGGCCATAGACATTCGATTTCATCGTAAGGCTAGTTTGGCTAAGTTCATGCACGCTGCTAGATGAGCTTGTTTGTTCAGATGATTGTGGACTCGTTGTTGAAATCTCTTGAGAGCATGAAAATAAGAACATCATAGATGAGCCGAATATAATTGCCCTAGATAATAGTTTTTTCATGCTTATTTAATGTATTTAACAGTTTCCTCAATTGGTTTAATGGATTCGTGATTAGGCAACGGTCCCATGTTATCGGAATATCCAAGATCTAACAACAGGACTGGTGTTTCGTTTTCTGGTAGGTTGAACATTTTCTTGCATTCATCTGGATTGAAACGGTTAAGCCAGCAGGAATCCACTCCAACATCAGCGGCACCAAGCATCATATGGGTTGCAACAATTGATGCATCTTCACTTCCAGAATTAATGTTTGTGCCTGGGTAGGTATAAATACCGTCATCTGAATAACATACGATTAAAACTGTTGGAGCGTTGTATCTACAGATTGTGACTTGATCGATTTTCTCTAAGCCTTCTTTGGTGTTGACCACATATATTCTTTGTGGCTGAACGTTTTTGGCAGTAGGCGCGACTCTTCCACATTCAAGGATATAATCGAGTTGTTCTTTGGTAATTTGCTCGCTTTTATATCTCTTGCATGAATATCTCTTCTTGGCTAATTCTAAAAATGACATAGTTCTATCTCCTGCTTATTAAATTAAATCCTAAACGATAGAAAAATAAAAGGTCTCAAACGAGACCATAAATTATTCGAATAGTTTTGTGATTGTGGTGTCCCAGGAGATAACTTTAAAGACCGTCCCGCCATCCGCAACAGTTTCAAAGAGGTACTTCTCCTTGCTTAGATAGAAATCGGTATATCCGTAGTCGTTTTCTTTAACCGAATAACGTGTGCATTCTTTATCTGCAATCGTCTTTTTCTCCTTAGTTTTCTCTAAGGTATAGCGTTCAGATATCCTGCCTGTTAGGTAGGAGAGCACGCTAGATAAGAAAGTAGCTTCAAGCACATCTACCTCAGAGAATTTCTTTTCAACCACATTATCCTTGCCGTTTACGTGATATACCCCCTCCCAATAATCATCTTTTGGGTTAAAAGTAATATAGTGATCGTTAAGCGTGATGCAGCTATAGGATAGCCCATTTTTCCAACAGGTGGTTTGTCTATCGTAAACAGACACTGTCATCTCCAGATTCTCTGGTAAGTATTTAGAACTTATGGTGCCATCATCTTTGCCAGTATTGTTGAATATATTTCCAAAATCACCGATGATTTTTGAAAAATTGCAGCTGGTGAGCGTTAATAGAGCAATGCAGTTTGAAATAATCTTGATAGATCTCTTCATAGCACTCCTCCTTTAGCGTTCATATTATAGTTTTTCTTAAAATTAAGTTTTAGGCCCAATATTGGGGTTTTAAAAGGCCAGGTTCTCCTAGCCTTATTCCATCCAGTCTTCTAACTTAAGATTGTCAATACGATTAAATTCTTTCATGTTTGAGGCGACAAGAATTAGATTTTCGCTTTTAGCGTGGCTTGCGATTAATAAATCCATCGGACCGATGATTGATGATTTATCTTCTAATCCTTTTCTAATTAACCCGTATTCCTCTGCTGCATAGCTCCCGTATTCAAGAATTGGTATTGCGCTTAATACAATCATGAGAGCCTGGTAGTTCTGCTCCCTCTTTTGACTCTTTTCAACTCCATACATCAATTCGGAGTACGTAATTGAAGAAATACAGACCTCATCTAGATTATTTTCTAGGTACCTCATAAATGATGGGGTGGCTTGTTTCCTTAGGAGATTAACA
>JAKSVD010000171.1 GCA_024408305.1 Bacilli bacterium
ATGTCGCAGAAAAAATAACCGCGCCCTTAAGTCTCTCAACACATTCTTTGAGCATTGGAGACGGATCAAGGCAATATAATTCAAGCGAACAATCATCGCCATTTCTTCTAACGTAAAGCGAGGTGTGGTCTCTAAAATTGTCGTTCAAGAAGGTAAAACGATGGCAGGTTCTGCTCAAATCAGCATAAGCCTCACCATATGGAGGATGATTTTCCTTTGCCATGGCTAGGTGCGCTCTTTGGAGGGAGTCGAAAGCTTTTTGTACAGGTTTTGGGATTTCATACATCCTCTTGTTCTCGCCATCTTCCAAATCGACGAAATCTAGAGAATTCTTAAGTTTAGTTAACGCATTCTTGATCTTAATGGCCTTGATGTGACGCATATCAGACTTAACTCTATCAATCATCGAAATAGAGATCTTCTCTGAATAAGCGCTTCTGCCTCTATCAACAAGGTTGTGCGCTTCGTCAATCAGGGCGATATATTTTGATGAATCAACGGATTGATCGAAATATCTCTCAAGATAGACGATTGGGTCAAATAGATAGTTGTAGTCGATAATGACAACATCCGCCCACAAAGAGAGATCCAACTGAAGTTCAAATGGACACATCTCGAAACGCCTTGCGGTATCTTTGACATATTCAGGCGAAAAACGGGCATCGTTATCAAGGGCTTCTTTTACCGCTTCTCTTAGTTTTGAATAGTAGCCTTTTGCAAAAGGACACTCATCCGGATTGCATGCAGCGCCTGGATTAAGGCAGATTTTATCTTTTGCCGTGATAATCGAATCTCTAGCGACTAATCCATGCTCATAGAGCTTTGTCATTGCATCAAAGCAGGACAGACGACCTGAGGCTTTAGCGGTCAAATAGAAAATCTTATCGTTATCGGATTCGGACCACGCTTTTATAGATGGATATAAAACGGACATCGTTTTGCCAATGCCGGTCGGTGCTTCACAGAAGAAAATACCCCCGTTTTTAGCGATGGAATAGGCGTATTTTGCCATTTCTCTTTGGCCAGGTCTGAATTTCTTATAAGGGAATTCGACCTTGCTTGCAGACAAGTTTCTTCTAAGAATATGGTCTTGCTGCTTTCTCTCAAAAGAGAGATATTCCTCAATTAACGCATCGATTGAAGCCTCTAATTCGCTTAAGGAAAAAACCTCTTCCTTCGTCATCATCGAGTCATCTATCTGGCTAATATAAGTTAATCTAACGCCTGCTTTTGTGGCGCCTTCTTTATGGCAATACATTAAGGCATAGCATTTAGCTTGGGCATAGTGCCAATTCTTTTGTTCTTTATAAAAATAATTTAGATCGGCAACGGTTGATTTAATTTCATCGATTATCGGGTATTCCCCGCCAATGATGATACCGTCGGCGCGTCCTTCGAGAACGACATCCACTTCTTCAAAGCAAAAAGTCTCTCTGAGAGCGACTTCAGAGAGGTATTTCTCACCTTGCTTCTTCTGATAGGCGGCATGGATTTTTGTGCCCATTGCCATCGTATCGCTATTGAAGACGCGGTTATCGATATCTCCTTCACGTAAGAGGAAGTCTACCAATTGGTGAACGGATAGAGTTAACTTCCTTTTTTCTTCCATGTTTATTCTAAGCGTGCATGCGGTTGGAGATGCGCTCCATTCTTAAAGCTTGCTCCATCCATTTTCTTCTTTCCTTCGTATTGAACGGAATCTAGAGAGAGTATTCCATCTTTGAGTTGGACCAATAACAGCTTTTTATTAGGTATGATTTCACCAACTTCTCCAAGAATTTCATTGCTGAACATATGGGCAGAGAACACTTTTAGTTTCTTTCCCTCGAACATGAAATATCCGCCTGGAGTAAGCGATAAACCTCTTAATAAATTGACAATATTTTTAGAGTCTAAATTAATGTCAATTTTCTCGTCATTTGGCAAGATTTTTGCAGCGAATGTTACCAATTCTGGATTTTGTTCTTCGCCTTTCAATTCACCATTAACATATGGGAGCAAATCTTTCTTGATGAGCTCGGCAGCTAAATCACCTAGTTTCTCATTAAGCGTTGTATAGTTATCAATACTAGTAATGACACACTCCACTTTGTCATACATAGTTCCTGCATCCATTTCATCAACCATTTCCATGAGCGTGATGCCGGTTTTTTCCTTTCCGTCGATGATTGATCTCTGGATTGGAGCAGCACCTCTATATTCAGGAAGAAGGGATCCGTGAAGATTAATTGCGCCTGTTTTGCTTAAAGCCAAGAACTCATGAGGAACAATTTGGCCATAGGCCATGCACACGATAACATCAATATTCATCTCACGAGCAAAATCAAAATCTTTTCTGATTCTGTGTGGCTGGTAAACTGGGATACCATATGAAATAGCTACTTTTTTGCAAGGCGACATTTCTAGCGTTTTGTTGCGTCCGGTTGGTTTGTCTTCCTGGGTTACGACCCCTAAAACGTTATAGCCCTCTTCAATGATGGCTTTTAGTGATTTTGCAGCAATTTCAGGTGTGCCGAGGAACAATACATTTACATCGTTTGGTTTTTCGTATCTCATAGGTCATCCTCCTTTATGTTTAATGCAATAATACACCATAAATTGTTGCATTTATAGGGTGTTAGTGTGTTTATGAATGACAAAAAAACTTTTATTATCAGATTTTTGTTGTAATATACACACGATACTAAAGGAGACCCCTTATGGCAAAAAAGTATTCAGCCGAAACTATTAGAAAGTTCACAGATCTCTCAAAACTTATTGAGGGTGAAGACAAAACATTAGCTGACATCTACCGTTTCATTACCGAACACAACGCTAAGAAAGTGTGTTGTTACTATTTCGACGAAGATCAGAAATTAAGACATTATAAATATAAAGAATATGACGAGAAGGCTAGAGACCTCGCAAAGAGATTGAGCTCAATCCTCAAAGACAAGGCAAAAGATTCAGTCGTCGCTCTTAAGGTTAAGAACTGCCCTGAATGGCCACTTCTCTTCTGGGCAATCTTAATGAACGGTTTCAGACCGCTCTTAATCGATGCTAGACTCGCTAAAGAAAACACACAGAATCTCATAAGACAGGGCAAGGCAATCGCACTCATCGCAAACGAAGTCGAAGATTACGATATACCACTAATCCGCGTCAACAACATCCAGGGCGGAGTCGTTAATAACGAATTCGTCGAAAATTGGGCTAACCATGTTCTCTTCTGCTCATCAGGCACAACTGGTGATGCAAAGATCCTCATTTGGGATGGCCAGAA
>JAKSVD010000172.1 GCA_024408305.1 Bacilli bacterium
TGGATAGTAATAATCACCATTGCGCGTCGGCTTGATAACGGTCATGTCGTAGTTTACGAATAGTGTAGACCACCCATTATCGAGGCTTATTATTTCCATGTCACCACATCTAAAATGATTTATTAAAGCTATTCCTCCTGGGTATGGTTCAATCTGATAAACATAGAACCATCCTGTTTGACATTCAGTACAACCATAAAGGGCAATTGATTGCTCTTCAGAAAGGGTTATATTGGCAGCTTTTAACAATCTTTCTTCCGGAGTTAAGGGAATTTCTTCTTTTGCACCTTCTTCGGCCTCTTCATCTTGGGGATTTTCGATTTCACTTGGAATCTCTACATCTTTATCCTCAGGACTGATGTTCTCTTCTTCTTGACTAGGAGTGTCTTTTTCTCCTACTGGAAGTTCATCAGTAGGATTTTCCTCGCTTATTTTTGAAATCCCGTTTTCGTTCTGGATTTCTCTAATTTCCTGAGAAGTGAATAATGTTTCGTCGAATTTATATGTGCAATCGCCTGCTTTTTCAGGTCTGACGCAAGTGCCGTCATTCATAATGAATGCTGCATAGTAAGAGTAGTTGTTCAATTCAAAAAGTTTTGCATTCCCTGCATATACATTAGATATGACTTCGGGACCAGCAATATCAGGTGATGTAACTTTGTATTTATAGAGTTTGCCATTATTGCAGACCTTAAAATACTTCACTTCGATGGTTGAATCTTTTTCCAATTTGATGCCAAGCGCGTTGATAAGTTCGTCGACGTTTTTGTCGTTTGTGGTATAGGAATAATCATCAACACTCTTAGATGATGTATCAAGAATCGCGCATCCAGTAAGGCAAAATGCTAGCAGTGGTATAAACAATTTTCTCTTTTTCATGCCTCTATATTACCACATTTTCGTCGTTTGTCATTTTTTTAGGGAAAGATGAGAATGTTTCATAGAAATAGTGTTGAAATGAACAAAATGCGCTTGGATTATGTCGATTTACGATGCCTTTCTTTTAAATGTTCAACATTTTGATATAATCAACATGAGGTCGATAATAAATATGGCATTTGGATTATTAGCAGAATATTTGAATGGACAGACCATTCATGCTTATGAATATTTTGGCGCGCACTTTATCAATAAGGATGGAGTTGATGGCGTAATATTCAGATTATATGCCCCAATGGCAGAAGATGTATCCGTTACAGGTGAGTTCAATTCTTGGGATGCAACAAAGAATAAAATGACAAAAATTGATATGTGTGGTTGCTGGGAAGTTTTCATCCCTGGATTAACCAATTATCAATGCTACAAATACCATTTCAAAAACGCTAAAGGCGTGTATGTTGATAAAGCCGATCCATTCGCCTTCTATAGCGAACTTAGACCTCAGACATCATCAAGATTATTTGATTATAGAGATTTCCCATGGATGGATGGCGATTGGTTAAAATCTAGAGATAGAAACTATGATAAGCCACTTAATATTTACGAATGCCACCTTGGTTCATGGAAGGGCAAAATAGGGGATAGATATCCATCTTATGAAGAGATTGCAGATTATCTTATCCCATACCTCCAAGAACATGGCTACACACATATCGAGTGCATGCCATTGACCCAATATCCTTTTGATGGATCGTGGGGATATCAGGCAACCGGTTTCTATTCTGTTGATTCACGTTACGGCAACCCAAAACAGCTCATGTCTTTCATCGATAGAATGCATAGAGCAGGATTTGGTGTAATCCTTGATTTCGCTCCTGTCCATTTTGCAAAAGATGAATGGGCATTAAGAGAATTCGATGGCACAAACATGTTTGAATATTCAAACCCAAGATACACATTTTCTCAGTGGGGATCTGCACAATTTGATTTAGGAAAAGATCCAGTTCGCTCATTCTTGATGTCTGCGATGAATTATTTCATCACCGTTTTCCATTTCGATGGAATTCGTGTTGATGCCGTTTCGAATATTATTTATTGGGACGGCAATAAAGAGCTCGGCGAGAATACTGGAGCAACAGAATTCATCCGTAGATTAAATGGCAAAATTCATATCGAACATCCTGATGTAATGATGATCGCAGAGGATTCATCTGATTATCCAGGAGTCACAAAAGAAACCAAAGAACACGGATTAGGATTTGACTATAAGTGGGACCTTGGCTGGATGAATGACACTCTCAAATACTACGCTATGGATCCGGTATACAAGAAATGGCACCATGATAAGATCACCTTCTCAATGGCCTATTTCTTCAATGAAAGATTCCTCCTCCCTTTATCACACGATGAAGTTGTTCACGGAAAAGGCACTCTCTTAAATAAGATGTATGGCTTATACGAGGATAGATTCCATTTAGTAAGGAATTTACTCGCATTCTTCTATGCTCATCCAGGAAAGAAATTATCCTTTATGGGCAATGAACTCGCATCATATGACGAATGGGATGAAAATAAGTCATTACCATGGGTTCTATTGACGTATCCAAAACATGATGCGGTTAAGCGTATGGTAAGAGATTTGAACCTCATCTATAAGGCAGAACCTGCAATGTGGAAATGGGAATATAACATCTGGAATTTCCATTGGACGATGGTTGATAACAACGAGCAATCTGTCTTTGCGTTTGAAAGAGAAGTGGAAGGAAGCGACCTCTTATTCGTCTTCAACATGACCCCATCCTACTATGAGGATTACGATGTTGGCTGTATGCATGATGGAGAATATGTTGAAATCTTCAATTCCGACAAGGATGTTTATGGAGGTAGAAACCAATACAATGGTTTACCTCTAAAAACCAAGAAATACAGCTCCGAAAACCGTCCAAATCACATCTCAATTAAAATTGGCTCTTACGCTGCGATGATATTTAAGCGTACAATATGCGAGTCTGCGGTCTCTAAGACCGTAGCAAAGAAGCCTGCAACAAAGAAAAAGGCTTCATCTAAAAAGACGAAATAACCCCCATCAAGGAGATATATTAATATGTTCAACAACAAAAGCGATTTTAAGGCTGAGTTCGAGAAACGTTTGATCGAACGTTATGGCCGTAATGTCAAAGATGCTGATATCACAGAAAGATATACCATCCTCGGCGAAATGGTTAGAGATTACGCCGGCAAGGATTGGAGAAACTGCCGTGAAGATATTCTTCAGAACGGAAAAAGACAGTGTATCTATTTCAGCATGGAATTCCTCAT
>JAKSVD010000173.1 GCA_024408305.1 Bacilli bacterium
AAGCGTTATTCAACTAATCAACGTTTGGATATTAAAAACTGTGGCTTGAATCTCCCTCAAACAGTCAAAGCTGTAAAAATATAGGAACAAGTACACAGTGTATAAATTATAACCCGGAGAAAGAAAGGTATGTCTAGTTCAACCGGGATACAGCTAGATAATACGAGGTAGTTATGATTAAACACATCTCAGACTACAATGAATTCAAAACAGAAGTCGCTGAAGGATTATGCTTAGTTGACTTCTATACAACATGGTGCGGTCCATGCAAGATGCTTTCGCCAATCATCGAGGCTATCGCAGAAGAACATCCAGAACTCAAAGTCATCAAGGTTGATGCTGAAGAAGCACCTGAATTGTCCGCTGAATTTAGAATTAATGCTGTTCCAACTTTGGTTAAGATTCAGGACGGAAAAGTGCAGGAAATTCGCGCTGGATACATGCCAGAACCAGTACTTCTACGTTTCTTAGGTCTTTAAAGAGAGTTAATTTTTATAGAAATTAAGTTTTTTTCCTATACAATTTGTTCCGTTAGCGAGGTTACCCCATGAAATATATTTTGTTTAACGAACTTTCAAACAATAAGAAAGGAAAGGAAACATTAGACGAGTACATTAAGAGCTTAGAAGAACCATATGAAGCCATTAGTGTAATCGGTTTAGATTACTCCACACTCCTTCCTAGATTAACAGCTGAAGATTCAATCGTTCTTGTCGGCGGCGACGGAACACTCAATCACTTCATCAACGACGTCGATTGTGATGCATTAGAAAATGATGTCTACTTCTTAGCCGCAGGAACAGGAAACGATTTCTTGAACGACGTTGGAAATGGTGAAAGATTCATCAAGATCAACCAGTACATCAAAAATCTTCCAGTTGTTGAAATCAACGACAAGACCTACAAATTCATCAACGGCGTTGGATTCGGTATCGACGGATGGTGCTGTGAGGAAGGCGATAGACAAAGAGCAAAGAGCGATAAGCCAGTTAACTACACTTCAATCGCTATCTCTGGATTATTATTCAAATTCAAGAGAAGAAAAGCCGTTGTTATCGTTGACGGAAAAGAATACGTCTACAAGCACGCTTGGTTAGCTCCAGCAATGAAGGGAAGATTCTATGGCGGCGGTATGCAGGTTGCGCCAACCCAGGATAGATTGGCTGAAGACCCAGTTCTTACAAACGTTGTCTACACAGGTAAGAGCAAGATTCTTACCTTAATCAAGTTCCCTAACATCTTTAAAGGTACATTGCAGAAATTCAAAACAGTCCATACAGTCTCTGGAAAGTGCATCGAAGTCAAATTCGACAAACCATGTGCTGCACAGATCGACGGTGAAACAATTCTCAATGTCACCTCATACAAGGCACACTATTAATATTGACCTATGCTAGTTTTATTACCGTTCATATTATTCTCAGCAGTGTTCGGATGGGCAATTGCGTATTTCGTATTTGCTCCAGATAATCTTTTGGCACTCATCGGAACTTCAGTTGGCTTTGCCTTCTTAATGCTTTTGATAATCGTCTTCTGCTTCTTCATTTCTCTCTGGATCATCGGTGCTGGAGGAAACCCAAACCAAAAAGTTCCTTCATACCATAATTCAACTAGAAAGAAACTCTCTGGCTGCATGGATTTCGTACTTGCATTGTTCGGAGTTAAAATCCACGCAGAAGGATTTGAAAACGTGCCAAACGATGAACCGTTCTTGGTCATTGCTAACCACCGTTCAAATATCGACCCAATCATCCTTGATAAACTCTTGAGAAAATACAAACTTGCATTCATTTGCAAACATACTTTATTTAGAACTCCATGGATTGGCAAAATCATTGCAAAAGCCGGTTATCTCAAATTAGACCGTATGGATATAGGCTCAGGATTTGAAATCGTAAGACACGGGCAGAGCTATCTTGATGTAGGCGTTTCAATCGGCGTTTTCCCAGAAGGAACAAGAGGATCTGACGAGCATGATATCGCTCCTTTCAAATCCGGCTGCTTCCTTATTGCAACTAAGATGAGAAAACCAATCGTTGTAACTGTTTTACACAACGCTCACGGAATTAATAAATGGAAATTCTTTAAGAGGCATGATGTCTATGCAAAGGTAATCAAAGTTTATAGATACGAAGATTACAAGGACATGAACGTCAACGCACTTTCAGACGAAATTCACGCTTTGATGCTTGAAGAAGTTAAAAAAGATAAATAAATATTTACCATTTTGGCGAAACTATGTTATATTATCTCCCGCTTGCTAATGGACCATTGGTGTAGCGGCCTAACATGCCTCCCTGTCACGGAGGAGACCACGAGTTCGAATCTCGTATGGTCCGCCATTAGGGATGCAGGTGTAGTTCAATGGTAGAACTCCAGCCCTCCAAGCTGGTCACGTGGGTTCGATTCCCATCACCTGCTCCAGTGAAAAGCCAACCCTCGGTAAAACGAGGGTTTTCTTTTTACTCTCTTTTCTTTCTACACGTATCTCCTGCGCATATTTTGCGATCTAATCGCAAATTGTTGTAGAATGAGCAATGTATCCATATACTATGATTGAGATTTGTAAACGGTCTAGTATAGTTTGCAACAACCGAAAGGAGAAACTGTTATGATCAAATTAGTTAACGTAACAAAGTTCTATAACAGCAAGGGCGTCATTAATATGGCCCTCAAAGACATAAACCTCACTTTCAATAAAGGAGAGATTGTTGCCATTGTCGGTGAATCGGGTTCCGGTAAATCAACATTGCTTAACATCATCTGCGGAATTGATAACTATGATGAAGGTGAGATTTATTTCAACGAACAAGAGACTTCTTATTTCAATCAGGAAGATATGGATAACTTCCGTCAGAAGAACGTTTCATTTATTTATCAAAACTACAACGTCATCGATTCTTATACCGTTTTAGAAAACGTAATGGTCCCACTTCTTCTTAGGGGCATGAAGGAAAAGGAAGCAAAAACTAGAGCAAAAGAATTGATCGAAAAAGTTGGCTTAACAGATAGAATCAAATCAAAAGCCATTAATCTATCTGGTGGAGAGAAACAAAGAACCGTAATCGCTAGAGCATTAGCAACAGATAGTCCGATCTTAGCTTGTGATGAAATCACTGGTAACTTAGATTCCAAAACAGGAGACGAGATCA
>JAKSVD010000174.1 GCA_024408305.1 Bacilli bacterium
AAGTCTTGTCTTCGTTTGCAACTGGGATACCTCTTAAATCAATTGGATTAAAGAGGAGTAATCTAACGTCTGTGACCACTACATCTTTACCGGTGTTCTCTTCGATTCTTTTGGCGATTTGTCTAACTGACTGGGATTTACCAAGACCCATGGAACCCCAAAGCATGACTGATGGGAATAAGGAAATATCAGCCCCGCTGTTGATGAGGGCGGAATATGACTTCCCAAGGGTGTCGACGATTTGATTGATGGTGAGATTGGACATCTCGTTTAACTTGATTTCCTGATTCATAAAAACCTCCTGCAATTCCCTATTCTTATACTCCTTATGGAGTAATAATTGTTGGTTCTGTCAGGAGGTATTCGCATTGCTGCAACTTTATTCTTGGTAATCGAGTTTATCGTCGATGTCATTGAGGATTTTGGTCCAGTAGGCAATCTGTCTATTGTAGGTCTCAACCTTATCGAGTTCCGCTGTTGCTTGCTTAACGAAAGTCTTCATTTGGTTGATCTCTCCTAAGACAGTTTCAGCGTATTCGTTTAGCTTTTCGAGGAAGTTATCGATACGTACCATCATACCTTGGGCGTTGCGGGCGATTTCTAAACGGTATTCACCCTTACGCTTAAGGTAGATGTAGAGTTTGTCATTTGGGCAGTAGCCTGGAGAATGAATCTCAAAGCCAGCGTATTCACCGATTAGTTCTCTCTTCTTATCGACAAGCATTCCGATGAGTTTCTTATAGACTTCTTCTCTTAAGACCTTCTTGTCCTCTTTCTTATATGGGAGGGTTGAGGTCTTTGCGAACTTATAATCATCAAGGGCGTCGTCATAAACTGCCTGCCTTTTTGGCAATGCGGCTTCATAATCCTGGACTTTTGCAAGGGTAATGGCGCGTTTCTCTCTTGTCTTATGTTCAAGGTTCTTGAATCTCTGGAGGTTGTTATATGCTTCCACTCTTTCTTTGATAAGAGGGTTGCCGATAGCAAGGGCTTTGACTTCTGCGTAGTTAAGCACGCTATCATCAATGTCGTCTGCGGTTCTCTCGCTTAGTTCGTTGGATAGGAGCTTGGAGATGAAATTCTGCTTTGATTCAAGGAGCTGCCATGAATATGCATCGAAGCTGTTCTCGGTGATGTATCTCAAGATATCGATCTTCTCACAGCTGTTTCCAGGACGGATGATACGTCCTTCTCTTTGGACCATGTCAGCAGGTCTCCAAGGTACGTCGATATGATGGATTGCCACTAATCTATCTTGGACATTGACACCTAAGCCTAATTTCATTGTGGAGCCGATAAGGACTCTGATTTCGCCTTTATTGACCGCTTTAAAGAGTCTATTTCTCTTAGTCTCTGTATCTGCGTCATGGATATAGGCGATTTCATCTTCTGGGATTCCTAGAGAGATGAGGTTTGCTTTAATCTCATCGTAGATGTTGAAGTGTCCTGGGTTAGGTGTAGAGATATCGGAGAAGATAAGCTGTGAGCATTTCTTCTTGGATGTTGATTTATAGATTTCAAAGACCTTCTTAGCGCATTCAAATGCTTTGGTGTAGACCTGGAAGCCATAACGTTCCTCATCAATTGTTCTAAGATCTAATGCACCTCTTCTTCCGTCTGTTGTGATTGTTAGCATGTTATCAACGGTTGGGTCGACTTTGCGTGATCTGACATCGTCTGCGCGTTTGGAGATTTCTTCTAAGAAGCGCATGAAAGGCTCAGTCTTTGGAACGATGATGTCTGTATAGCCTTCAAACTTTGGAAGGGCATCGGAATTGTTGGTCTTATGGAAGTCTGCGATCCCTGAAAGGAGTCTAGTTAATTCTGGGAGGTTGTGGAATTTGCCGAATCTAGCGCCGATACGGAATTTGGTTGTATCCACGTCCACTTCAAATTCATGGACGACTTCTGCAAACATTAAAGCCCAAGCGTCGAATGAATCGATTTCCGCTTCTTTTAATTCTCCTGGCTGGAGGTATGTTTGCATGATAAAGCAGTCTGAGATCGAATTGGTGATTGGGGTACCTGTTGCAAAGACCACGCCTTTGCCATTGTTGGCCTTTTGAACAACGCGGACTTTCTCTAGCATTGCTTTGCACTTCTCGCTTCCCTGTGGGTTTAGGCCTGAGACGTTGCCCATCTTTGTGTCGAATGGGACGTTCTTGTAATAATGGGCTTCATCAACGAATAGTCTAGTAATTCCTAATTCATCAAAGAAGAAACCTTCTTCATCGCTTCCTTGGTTGAGGAGTTCCAGTCTCTTGTTTAAGGCATTTAGTCTTACCTTTGTGTTTGTGGTTCTCTTGCGGGAATCAAGTTCTTCTAGTTCTTCGATTTCCTTTTCGATTTCCTTCTTTTTGAAAGATCTTGAGACCTCAATCATATCAAAGCTCGAATGGGCCATGATGATGCCATCATAATCGCCGTTCTTGATAAGCGAGATGATTTCGCCTCGTTTTGCAGGAGAAAAGTTCTTCGGGGATACCTTCAACACATGGGCATTAGGGTACATGGCTAGGAACATTGATTCCCATTGGTCGATGATGTTGTTTGGAACGACATATAGGTTCTTCTTGGAGATTCCCATTCTTCTAAGTTCCATGCCTGCAGCGATCATCTCGTATGTCTTACCACTACCGACGTCATGGGCGAGCAATGTATTTGGGGAGAAGATGATGCGTGCTACCGCATTCTTTTGGTAATCAAAGAGTTCAATGTCTTTTGACATACCTGGGAAGGTCAAGAAAGAGCCATCGTAGTTTCTGTTCTTATGTCAGCCGTATTTAGAATAATAGATAGATTGGAGGATTCTCTTTCTCTTTTCGTTGGACCAGATCCATTCCTGGAATCCCTCAACTAGAGTCTTCTGTTTCTCTAGTGCAAGATTGGTCTCATCTCTATTAATCTTATATTTATTCTTCTTTTTGCCGTTTGGACCGATTACTGCATATGAATCAGGGAGCTTGTCCTTAACAACGATTTCTCTGCCGTTTAGGGTATCTTCGATGATGTCATAGGCATTGATTCTGTTGGTGCCGAATTTGACTTTGGATAAATACGAGTTGCGATTTACTTTCTCGGTAATCTGCCAGCTTCCCGTGATTGGGTCATGCGTTAATGCAA
>JAKSVD010000175.1 GCA_024408305.1 Bacilli bacterium
TTGATATGCTTAAATCAGTCCTTCTTTTCTGGATCGGAACCGTCGTTGTTATCGCAACAGGATTGTCATCCAACGCTGATATCTGGCTCGGTGGAATTCTTCTCCCATGGTGCGCAGTCGTATTCTGCGCGATTGGACACTGCTATTCCATCTATTTAAAGGGACAAGGCGGAAAGGCTGTTTCTTGCTATTTAGGCGCAGCAGCATTCACCGCATGGTTGAACTTCATCATTTGCGTTCTTGTCTTCTTCCCGATATTCTTGCCAAAGAAAGTCATGTCTATCTCAACCATCATCACAGGCGCAATAGTTACGCTCACACATTGGATCATCGCGCTTCTCATCAAGTTCGTTCCGGCAACAATCGGATTCTTCTCAATTGCCAGCTGGTCATTTGGCGGATTCCCAGTGAGCTTCTTCTTCGGATGGGTTCCTGCAATCTCCTGTACAATTATCTATGCTCTTCTTGTTATAAGACACTCCTCAAACATCAAGAGATTATTGGCTGGTGAAGAGAAAGGTGTTTCCTGGTCATGCAAAGTAGATAATTAGTAGATTTATAGCAAAATATAATCTTTGATTATTATATAACAATACTTTAAAGCGTGTCTCAAATCTTAGAGGCACGTTTTTCTTATCTATTAGAGAAGCATTTGAGGGCTTTCCGCACTGCTCTTGAATACTTTTAACCCTCCCCTTTTTGTTTGTCGTAAAACGCCTTTTCTATATGTTATTTTGCATTTGGAAATAGGTTGTGGTCAATCGCCTTCCTCTCATCCTATTTTTATATAAATAAAAGGAGCCGTTTCTGGCTCCTTCTTTGGTTTGGTCTAATAGATTACCTATTCTTCTCCATGTTTCTGAGAACGGCTTTAACCTGTGCCTCAGATGGTTTTCTGCCCATTTGCATGAACATTGCACGGATCATTTTTTCATTGACTGGTGGGTTCTTCTTCAATTCATATTTGAAGAATGCTCTAGCGGCGAAGAATCCGCCGACTAATCCGCCAACTAATGCTAGAATGAGGTATAAGACGAACATTCCTACGCTAATTTGCATGATTAAGCTCTCTTATCGTACTTTCCTGTTGCTGTGTCGATTAAGACTTTCTCGCCCTTATCGATGAAGAGAGGGATTCTAACCTTCAATCCAGTCTCTAAGACTGCATCCTTTGATCCACCGTTTGTAATTGTGTCTCCACGGACGCCTGGTTCGCAATCGATGACTTCGAGAGCAACCTTTGCTGGGAGGGTGACACCGAGGATTTCGTCTTCATAGCTGATGATTGTGACGTCTCCGTTAGGAGCGAGGAACTGCATTTCGTTTTCGAGTGTTGCCTTTGGAAGCTCAACCTGTTCATATGTTGATGGATCCATGAAGACTAATGTTTCGCCGCCATCATAGAGATACTGCATAGCAGCCTTTGTGACTGAGACGAGTTCGACATCGTATCCTGAGTTACGTGCGATTTCTGTAACTGCACCTGTTCTGACATTTTTAACTTTGACCTTAGCGACCATCTTTCTCATAGCTGTCTTGTTGAGAAGGATATCGAGGACCTGGAATAGCATTCCTTCGTCTTCGAAGTAGTTGCCTGGACGTAATTCTGTGACGTTCATTTGAATTCTCCTTAATGCTTAAATATGCGGGCAAAGCCCATACAGCGGTATTCTAGTACGATAATCAGTGATTATCCACAAAAACTTAATGAACAAAAAAGGACAGGATTTGTATCCCGTCCATCTTTTTGCTTTTAGCAATATTTTTCAAATGCCTTGAGATTCAAGAAATCGTATGCACTCAAGAAGCCGTAGATTTCTTTAATCAGGATTGCCACTCCTCCTTGGGAGTTGCTCTCAAGATTGATTGGCATGATTGGCTCATGCAAGCTCATGCGGACCAAGACCCAGCCATCTCCGTGCTCTTTGTCGAAATTCATTCTTACGCCTTCGAAATTGTTTGGCGCCATGCTGATATATGGTGTTTTCTCGACGAATTTAGCTAAATCTTCAAGGACTCCGTTTCCAAGCGATTTGAAATCTGATTCAGGGTCTTTGAAGGTTGGACGGATTTCTGCCTCTTCCTTTGGCATAGCCAATGTTTCAATTAAAGCCTCTAAATCCTTGCCTTCTTTTGCGAGTTTTGCAACTGAGATCAAGAGTCGTGTGATGAGGTATGCTCCATCATCGAGGAAGTAATTCTCCTTAAGAGCTGCATGTCCGCTGGTTTCGATTGCTAATGGAGCGTATTGTCCTTCTCCGCAAAGTCTCTTTGCTTCGTTGATGACATTCTTGTATCCACGTTTGAAGCGGAGATGTTTGCCGCCTTTTCTTTCGATGAATTCTGCCAAACCATCTGATGTGACTGAATCGGTGACGATTGTTGCGCCTGGAGTTTCCTCTAAGAGAATTGCAGAGATTAAAGCGATTAATCTGTTGCGGTTGATTTCCTCTCCTGTCTTGCCAACAGCGCCAGCTCTATCGACGTCTGTGTCGAAGATGATGCCGAAGTCGGCTTTGTTGTCGACCACTGCTTTGCAGATTGACTCCATAGCGGCTTTATTTTCTGGGTTTGGAATGTGATTTGGGAAGGTTCCATCTGGTTCAAGGAACTGTGATCCTGTTGTATCAGCGCCTAATGGCTTTAAGACCTTGTCCACATAGAATCCGCCTGCGCCATTGCCTGCATCGACGATGATTCTTTTGCCCTTTAATGGTGTTTCATCTCCAGTTGCTTTTCTTAAAAGATCGACTAAATCAGCGCAATATTCATCCATAAATGGATGTTCAGCGACTTCTCCGTTGCCGCAAGGGAATTTTCCTTCGTATGCTATGTTGATGACTTCGCCAACGTCGCTAGATTCTAAACCGCCTTCCTTAACGAAGAACTTAAGACCGTTTTTATTGAATGGGAGATGGCTTGCTGTGAGCATAATCGATCCATCGCATGCGTAATCTTCTTTCTGGAGGAGCATGAACATCGATGGGGTTGATGAGAGGCCTGTGACCACTACTTTACCGCCGCATGATGTTACGCCTTTTTTGACGCACTCAAGTAGTCTTGGTGCAGAGATACGAGAATCGTATCCCACTGCGATTGTTGCCCTCTCTT
>JAKSVD010000176.1 GCA_024408305.1 Bacilli bacterium
GACTGGCTCTATAGTGCCTTTAGGGTGCCTTTAGGGTGCCTTTAGGGTGCCTTTACCCCCGGGGCTAAAGAAAGCATATAGACATAGGCCCGCCACAACGAAATCAGTACTGATCTAAATATTTTTTTGTTTCTAGCATCATTCGTCTTCAAACATCATCAGCAGGCAGTAATCCTTCTTGGCCGCGGAGGGCACCTTGGCACATGCTGCGATTTTATTGTAGAGATTAGCCATCACAGCATCTTCCTTGGCCATCCCATTGAGGGTGGATAACTTCATCTTAAAGAACGAAGCCTGAGGCATCATCTTTCTCCTAAAAACGTCGAGAACTCTTTCATCGAAGTTCCCTTCATCGTCTCTAAATTCCGCCAAATCCACCAGTTTGTTGTCGATCTGGAGTTTGGACTGGTGGACTGTTTCACTTGTTTTCTTTCCGTCCGCATCCGTTACATCAGACAAGTAAAGATCATAGTCCTCTTCTGTCAAGCGGAGAAATTCAAACTTGATAGCTTCTTTCATCAGATGCACCTTGTCGCAACCATTGATAGGCGTGGACCAGTCGCCTTCGGAAGTCCATACTTTGATACTAGACATATTCTTTTAGATTAATTGGCGTTTAACAATTCAGTTATTTGTTCGTACAGAGAACAAGTCTCTTGGGTCTCTGCTCTCGTTCAGAAAGACGATGCAAAGATACGAAAAAAAATTGTATCCTAAGTTATTTTATTATCTTCACTAGGTTTAGGCAAACTACATTCTCATCAGTCTCAGACACTTCCTTTATTTTGTTTGACGGTGCAAAGATACGAAGTTTTTTGGATACGATTTAATTCTGGCAACCCTTGCTGGAAAGACGAACAGGCTATTCCATGCTGTCTAACGCTTTTTGTAGTGCCTTGACGCTAAACGTCTGACGTTGCTGTCTTTTGGCGTTAAAGAATTCACTTTGGATATGCTGCAATTCTCTTCCCAACTTTTGAAACCAAGAGGCAGATGCCGTGTTGTGAAGGGAATTGAAGATGGAAGCAGATATCTCCTTATTAAAAGCACCCTTTGCCCAGCGCCACATCTCGCCTACCTTGAATGCTCGAAATTTAGGAAACGATGTGTAGATTAGCCCCCCTTCAGAATAGCCGATTCCCTGATTGCTCACAAACTGGCTGATAAAGGTCTGTTGAGCTTGTGAGAAATGTCCCATGCACAGGTGCAAGGAAATGGCATTAGCAAGTCCCTCCTCTATAAATCGGTATGCCGGATGTTTGTACGTAAATATGGGGTTGTGCGATGCTTTCCCTCTCACGTCAAGAAATGCATGGGTCAGTTCATGAAGAACTACCTGAAGCAGCAAGGCTTTGGCATTATCATCATCACCATTGGCACAACTATACACCTTATCCACCCAGATGAAGATTCTTTTGGGAATCAGCGGGTCGTTATCAGAGATATAGATACCAAGGATGTCGATGATGGAAGTGACATTTTTTTGCGGCTCTTCATCCTTTGGCTTCTTTTCTTTCGGTTCTTCTTCTGAGGGCAGCATTTCGCTCCAATCTTTCAAGTCCCATATATGGAGACGTGAATTCAACGAATCGTCCCATCCTGGTGAATCTGCGCTTTCTGCATGACTGTCGGGAACTAACACAGCGGATTGGCTCCCTACAATAGGGACGTACGAATGCGATTGTTGGGACTCGACAAGAAACACAGGGATATCATCCGGAAAATACACTCGCAGCATCATGGGAAGTTTGGCTTCTTCCAAGCACTTGGTGACTGAGGTTTCAAGTGCAGGCGTATTATAAAAGAGATATTTCCCTGTTGTCAGATCAAAAGCTTTCATGTCATTCTGTGTGAATTTTTTATTCTTCAAAACTAATGCGACGATAGAACTGCATCATAGCATCGAACTCGCCTGATTCTAAATGCTTCTTTACATATTCTTTTACTTCATCCCACTTTATACCGTCAAGAATGAGCAACACATAACCATCGAACATGAATCCCTCAATGAGCTCAACTAACTGCTCTGGTGTCAAACGGCCACCATAGTCCTTCTCGGTATCTTCACGGAATTCTTTAATGTCATCTTGGGTGTAATAATCAAAATCATAGCTATATTTTGGCCAAAGGGGCATTTCTCTTTCTTGCTTAGCAAGTTGCTTTAGATGCCAACAGTGTTCAAAAATTTTGATATTGGAAATGTTGATTACCAGCAATCCATGATTTGCTTTGTAAGCTGCGGTGACAAGCTTATTCCAACACTCAAGATAATGGTTATTTTTATGTGCTTCGGTTCTTCTAAAGAACGTATCCCACGACTTGTCAATTGTAATTTCATGGACCTTGCCGAGTGTGCTCAAATTGTTATAGTTCAACCATTTTTTTACCAATGCCAATTTTACGCCATTTTCATCATCGACAATGATATGTCCTTTGTTTATACCAGCATAATCCTTGTTATTAGGATCGCAATTCAATTGGATATGTTCACTAATCCATTGAAACTTTTCTTCATAATAAGTCATAAGGAGATTGATTTTATTTGCTTTGTTAAGATATTCTGTTACTATACACCAATAATCTATCTACTAAACATTTCCTTTTACTTTATCTTCTCTCTCACGGCTCTCAAAATTTCCACCATTGCCCAGGTGTCCTGTTGGCAGTAGAGGCGGAGAGCTTCGCGACGTTCTTCTTTTGTGTTCATGTCGCGAGTGGCACCCGGCTCAGCGTCGTAGTTGAGGTAAGTGACGTATGCCTGCACACCATTGCCGACAGCACGCTCCTTCATTTCATCGTACGAGAGAGACGGCACAAGGACGGGGAGAGTTTTTTTGATGGAATAACTGCCAGAGAGGTCGCGATGATAGTAGTTGATAGTGCCACTTTCGTCCTCGTTGAACCCTAACGTGACATACAGCTCCTTGTTTGTCTTGAGCAAGTGAATGAGGTCGGCAGACTTTTGGGTGATAGCCAGCAGCTTGTCCTTGTGTTCAGGGAGCAATTCGGCAACCTCCTTCAGACGTCCAATCTCGAAACGCGTATTTTGGGCAGGCATCGTGCCGTGGAGGGAGCCGTCGTCGTTGAATTCGAAGTTTTCAATAATAG
>JAKSVD010000177.1 GCA_024408305.1 Bacilli bacterium
TCTTTCTGAAGGCTGTGATTATCGCAAGACTTACGTCGGTTGTAGTTTCTCTAACATCATTCCAATGATATCCCTTAGGGACGATGAATGTGTGGTTTTCATCGAAAGAAGCAAACTCCTCATCTCCACCTGATTCTATTAATGCTTTTTCAGTTTCCTCATCGTAAACATCGCAGATTCTTTTAAAAAATAGCAATGGGAAGATGTATTGTTTGTAAGCGCCAGCGTCAATTTTTGTTCTCAATAGAGTGGCGGAACCCCAAAGATAATCTTGTAATACTTCTAATTTAATGCGATTACTCATCGATGTATCCTCCCTCTTCTATTAGTTGTCTCATTTTCTTTTCAGCCGCGATCATTTTCTCGTATGCGGCAAGATAATTCCTCTTGATGACCTCAGGATCAATTCTCTCAGACTCTTTCTTCTGTATGTATGTCTTTGGAATCAAAGTGTCCTTAACGTCCTCATTCTTAATGATTCGGCATTTTTCAACGACATCTTCGTAGTTTTCGTATAGCTTGTAAACCTCAGAAATATTCTCCGCTGTCATTATGTTTTGCGCTCTCTTTGCTGTATAAATTGACGTGGCGTCAATCATGCAGATTTTTCCTTTGTGCTCAGCTTTTTTGCCATTATTCAACAAAAGTACGCAAGCACTTACTCCAGCGTTGAAGAATATGCCTCCAACCAAAGTGATGACGCATTCAACAAGGTCTGAGTCAATTAATTGTTGACGCATCTGACCTTCTTTTCCACCGTGGAATAAAACACCTTGCGGCATGATAACTGCGCAACGTCCAGTCTTTTCCTTCATAGAGGAAACCATATGCTGAATCCAAGCCCAGTCAGCGCTTGAATCGGAAGGGCATCCCCAAATATTACGTCCGTATGCGTCCACTTCGAATTGAGCTGCTCCCCAGTTATCCAAACCGAATGGAGGGTTTGCTATTACGCAGTCAAACTTCTGAACCTTACCTGCACGTAGGAACTTTGGATCTCTTAAAGTATCACCTTGGACTACTTTAAAATCCTTACCTCCATGTAAGAATAAGTTCATTCTCGCGATTGCGGATGTTGATAGGTTGTTTTCCTGTCCGTATATTCTTCCGTAAGTCAATTTATCGTTGTTAATATGATGTACACACTCGATTAGCATACCGCCTGTTCCACATGCAGGATCGTAGCATTCGTCACCTGGTTTAGGATCAAGCAGATTTACTAATAATTTTACAATTGTTCTTGGTGTATAGAACTCGCCTGCGTTCTTCTTGGATAGGTCTGCGAATTTCTTAATTAGATATTCATATGCGTCACCCATAACGTCAGCAGAATAATTGTTGTTGCCGACCTTAATTGATGACATATGCTCAATTAAATCCTTTAGTCTATCGTCGGAAAGCTTCGATTTATCTGTCCAAGTCGCATCGTCGAATGAGCTGAATACACCATTCAGCGTATCTGGGTTTGCTCTTTCAATGCCACTCATCGCGTTGATAATGGCTGGACCTACATTTGAACTTACGTTTCTTGCGTCGTTCCGCTGGCATCCCTCAGGAATCTTGATGCTGTGATTCTCATCAAAGGATGCGAATTCAACGTCTCCGCCAGATTCTCTTAACGCTCTTTCGGTTTCCTCGTCGTAAACGTCCGATATTCTCTTAAAGAATAAAATTGGAGTCACGTACGATTTATACTCGTCTTGGTTGATTGGGCCACGAAGTATGTTACATGCCTCAAACAAATGACTATATAGCTTTTGCGCAGATGTCTCTTCCACAACTTCTTCTGTGGATTCCAAATCAGCATCGGCTTTTGTGATTGATTCTTCCATCATTTTAGATCGACCTCCTGTCTTGACTTCTTTTTTCTTTGTTTTGATTTTCACATCACCTTTTTCCATCAGTGACGGATACTTATTCTCGAACTCGACCATGATGGACAGCAGACGTTCATCCAGGTAAGTTAATGCGTGTTTTCTAATATCGGTGGGAATGCCATAATAGGCTTCTGCGATTCCGCCTGTGATAGCAGCCAAAGTGTCGCTGTCTCCGCCAATGGATATCGCATTTCTGATCGCATCCTCGAAGCTCTTCGATTCCAGAAAAGCCTCGATTGCCTGCGGAACTGTATCTTGGCACGTTTCATTGAACTTATAGCTCTCTCGAATGTCGTCGAGTCTGAAATTCATCGGATAATAATGCTTGTTAATGTAGTCCCTGATCTCCAGGATGTTGCTTCCTGTTTTCGCTAGATAGATGGCAACCACAGTAGCTTCTGCGCCCTTTATTCCCTCTGGATGATTATGGGTTACCTCAGTTACCTTCTTTGAAAGAAGAATTGCCTCTTCTAGTGATTCAGCGGCAAATCCGCAAGCGCTCACTCTCATGGCAGCGCCGTTTCCATAACTGTTGTATGGCTTAGGATTATCAGAGAACATCCAATTGTAGAAGCCTCCGCCATAGCCGCAGTTCGGATAGTTTCTTCCGACTTCCTGCATGTATCTGATTGCCATTTCGCCTAAATCGCTATGGTCGTTTTTGGCTTCGAGAATCGCCTTAGCCAATGCTAAACTCATGACCGAGTCATCGGTGAAATAGTTCTTATAAGTTAATAACGTGAATTCTTTTGATCTGTGATTGTCCCACTCATACACTGAGCCGACGATGTCACCAATAATTGCACCTAGCATCAGCACACCTCCTAGAATAGTTTTTTGTTGACGCTTTTCTTAATCATCGACCATGCATTCTCTGCTGCCGTGATTGTCTTCTTGTAAAGATTAAGTCCAGCGTTGTATTCGTTTGCGATTTCAAGCTGCTCATCCATTGGTGGGACAGGCACCTCCAATTCGCAGATGTCTTGGTAGTTTATATTTACGATTGTCGTTCCTCTTTGGAGACTTTTTATTAGTTTCATACCTGTTTCAGATTCCAAGAAAAGCTTGAGATATGTCCCATTTAACAATTTAGATGGTCTGATAACACATAAATTTGATGACGCTATTACCATTCTTGATTGTTTTTCATATACAGCGATTTTAACTGCGAATCCCTTAGTGGCAACAAGCACGTCGCCTTCTTCTAAGAGATATCTTGCAACTTTTCG
>JAKSVD010000178.1 GCA_024408305.1 Bacilli bacterium
CTCAGCATCGCTTCTAGAACGTTCTATATAATCTATCTTGCGAATAGCCTCAACATTTCTAATTTTTGCATATTTTCTTGTATGTCTAGATTCAGGGATTACCTCTCTTAGTCGTCTCGTCACGCTTACGTCAGTTGGTTTCGAAATAGCTTGTTTTATTTCCTCGATAGCGTCGTCTGCGTATGCAAATGAATTATCATAATCGAGCAAAATCTTTTCGATAGCCTTGTTGTAATCATAATTATCTTCTGCTAACACTCCTGCAAGTTCATCATAGATTGCCAACATTTTCTCAATATCTGATACCAATTCATCTTCCTTAAACGAACCTTTAAGGTATAACTTTGAGATAATCGTTGTCTGCTCGTACCCATATCCTAGGTTTCCCCTTTTTCCGCCCAACGCTATTGGCTCTTTTGAGAAATACAAATCGCCAATCTCGTTTTGAAAATAATCGACAACTTTTCTAGCGAATTCATATTTCTTTCGCCTATATACTTGTTCAAAGTAAGTTATGCCTTGGTTCAAGCAGAGGTAAAAACCCGATAAATCTTTTTTAAACAAAATGGCGATATAGAGACCTCTAGTAGCGCTTCTAGTTATGTTTGCGTTAAAAAGACATACCCACGGAAAATCAGCTTTTTGACCCACGCCACATGAACCGGAACAAATTAAATCCCCTCTAAGTGGAAACAAGTCCTTAATCTTAGAAGGCAAGCTCTCGCAAATTACACCATAGACAGGGTCAGAACGTTCAGCCTTCTTATTCCCGTTATTATAATTGTCTAAAAGATAATCAAATTGGTCTTTAATTGTTGCCATGGGCGCAGCTTACCAGAAACAAAGTTCACAATCAAATAAATATCGCTAATTAATGCGAAAAAGGGCAAACTGGTTGTTGAGGAGAGGACACCGCCGTCCCCGGAAAGAAGCAATCCGGAGACCCACTCAAACACACCTCTGAACATTATGAGTCGAAATGACTTTTCGACCGATTAAACATTCCGTTTGTTTCCAATCGCCTCAAGTCTTATTCCATTTTTACAAATACTTCTCAACAATACTCAATATGGCATCTCCGTAGAAGAAGGCAACTGTGTTGTTGGTACTCTTAAGTAAAGCCGCTTTTGATGTTGGCTTATTTTTTATAATTTTATCGATCTGAGAATCTCTGAGAATCGATGTGTAGTTAACGTGTTTCTCTGTGCCTTTTGCATATGCAAAGCTGAGAAGCTCATTGTAGAGTTTTGCATCAGCTTCCGGATCTTCTTCTTTCTTGGTCTCTATTTTGACAACACCGGTTGCAACCGCTATCGACTTCGCAAACACCTCATCGTTCTTTGCATATTCTTCCGGTTGAAGAGTTGCGATGAAGTAAGGTTCGATCTTGCTTGCAACAGTAACGCCTTCACTATTGGCCTTAACGTTGATCTGGCGGACAATCTTCATAAAACCTTGGTTGTTCTTAAGCCAGTTTGAGTAGGCCAAATCAGGCGTTCTCATTAATTCGCGGTTGAACTGAGGAACCATGTAGGTGTTCACGATATGGTCAAATAACTTGACTGCTTTAGATGAGAAATCCTGGAACGAGATATTCGGATCGATGAATCCGTTACAAAAGGCATATTCTCCACAATGCTTATAAAATGAAGCGTCTGAATCTCCAAGTCGTTCTCTCACGCGATCGATGAATGTTGGCGTGTATGTGAACTTTAATAAATAGCCGATAATGCCCAGGACATAGTACATGCCGTTTTTTACTAAGCCTTTCTTAGTAGCGTCAGCATTGACATCAGCCTTCACGACCTTGTTATAGTTTCTAAACGCTTTTTCTAAGAACAATAGATCTCTCAAGTATTTGATTGGATATTCTCCGTGGTTTACAAAGATTGAGTCGTATTTAGCCTGATTGTCCAACACTTTTGAAACTGAGTTTCTTGCTGGGCCTGGCTGACACATGGCAAAGGACAAGATATCCTGCGCCAACTCGTCATTCTTGGTCTTTTGCCACTGCTCTTTGAATCTTTCTTTTGGGAATGGTTTTTCTCCACGTTTGATCTCGCAGAATATGTCATTGTCTTCGAGTTGAGTCTTGAGAGCTCTCTGTTGTGATCTATTAGCAATTATGTCTTTAGGCTTAATAGCTTTCTGAGTGTTGGACGCCTCGGCAACTTTAGCGACGAAGTCCTCTTGCTCATTAGGGAGTTCCTTAATATTCCTTATAACTTTGCAGACAAGATAAAACTCTTTACTATCATCCTGCATAACTTCACCGATGTTTCTTGTAGTTTGGCCACCATTAACTATGGAAAACTCTGAGAGCTTAAGTGTCGTTCCTTCAACCTTAAAATCATTGCAAACAATGATGATTCCGTTGTTCATATACCAAAAGTCGGCGGCATCATTCTCAATAGACTGAGTAATCTTGTTATCAACACTTGGTTGGGAAATGTAATAACGCAAGTTCATAGCAAGAAGACCACGGTCTTTCTTTTCTTCCCATAAATCACGTAACGAAGACGCTTTAATGGTGCAGATAATGCTGTCTTTACCATATTTTAAGTAATTGTCTTCTTCATCCATCTCAAGTTTATCTTCTGCAACGCAATAATATGGAGCGATGTTCTGTTCTAATTCGGATTTAATATCATCTCCAAATATTACTGATGCTGTATAAGATACTTTTTTAGTCAATGTTGAAAGAACCATCTTGTCGATTTCTTTTTGGATCGCTCTTTTGGATTTCTTATCAAGAGTGAGGTTTGTGACTACTTTGAACAAGACTTCGATTTTGTCGCCGGATTCCACGTCATCGATGATATTTCTAATAACCTTTTCAGCTTTTTGGTTCTTGTTTGGGAATGTGTGGTTGTAAACGTCCTCAAATGTTGACTTAATATTGATTATTGCAGATTTGATTTCCTGCACAGTGATTTCTGCGCCTTCAGGCTTGTAGATTGCCGAAATTAGCTCAACAAGCTGTCCCTGCATACCATCTGTAACATAAACAGCGTCAAGAAGGGAGCCATTTGATCTGTTATAGGTTAACCCTGATTGGGCAGTAACTATGCCGTTTTCGTCAGCATCGACAATCATGTCG
>JAKSVD010000179.1 GCA_024408305.1 Bacilli bacterium
CAGGTTTTTGTAGTTCGATTTCAATTACCTTGTTTTGTTTTAGGGATTCTTGGACATCGATTGTTCTCTGATTTTTGCTTCCCTTGAAGATAAGCGAGATGTCATGTTGAGCATCTAAATACTCTCCATCGACAAGAATATCTATGCAATTTAGGAGAATATCCGTGTAATCCCCATGCATTTTGCCAGCAGGAAGCAAGTCATCAAAGAGGTAACCGGTAAAGCACCATATTGTTTTATTTGGGTAGATTTCTTTGATTTTCTTAACAAAAGGGGCAAGACCTTGCTGATTAACGAATTCCATTGGTTCACCGCCAAGAAGAGTCAATCCTGTAATGTAATCTGGCTCTAGGGATTTGATGATTTCATTCTCGATTTCCTCGCTCCAGTCCTTGCCGTATTTAAAATCCCACGCTACTTCATTAAAGCAGTTATAGCAATGGTGTGTACATCCTGAAACAAAGAGAGATGTTCTGACACCAGGTCCATTTGCAATGTCGTTGTATTTAATCTCTGCGACTTTCATTAGAGGTGTAAGACCCTTTCTTTGATTTCCTGAGTTCTTCCCTGATTCCAGAAATTTGAACCAATATATCCGCATGTACGTCTAGCGACGTTCATTTTCGTTTGATCTCTGTTGTGGCAGTTTGGGCATTCCCAAATGAGTTTACCATCTTCATCTTGAAGGATTTGGATTTCGCCATCATATCCGCAACACTGACAATAATCTGATTTTGTGTTGAGCTCAGCGTACATGATGTTGTCATAGATGAACTTCATAACATCAATAACAGCCTTAATGTTGTTCTGCATGTTTGGAACTTCAACGTAGCTGATTGCACCGCCTGGTGAAAGCTTCTGGAACTTTGATTCTAAAGCAAGCTTGCTGAATGCATCGATTTGTTCAGTGACATGGACGTGATAAGAATTTGTTATGTATTGTCTATCAGTAACATCTTCGATGACACCGAATCTGGACTGAAGAGCTTTTGCGAATTTATAGGTTGTTGATTCAAGTGGTGTGCCGTATAAGGAGTAGTCAATGTTCTCCTGGGCTTTCCATTTTGCAGTGTATTCGTTGAGCTTTTGCATGATTTCTAAGCCAAGAGCCTCACCTTCTGGTTCTGTTAATTTATGACCATTGAGAGCAATTACGGTCTCCCATAAACCAGCATAACCAAGAGAAAGAGTTGAATAACCACCGTTGAGGAGCTTATCGATCTTCTCACCTTTCTTTAATCTTGCAAGAGCGCCATATTGCCAAAGGATTGGAGCAACGTCACTTCTTGTACCTTTAAGTCTTTCATGTCTTGCTCTTAATGCTGTATGACAGAGTTTCATTCTCTCGTCGAAAACACGCCAGAATGACTTCAAATCCTTTGCACGGACTTCGCCTTTTGCAGATAAGGCAATGTCGATTAAGTTAACAGTAACAACACCTTGGTTGAAACGGCCATAATATTTAGCCTTTCCATTTTCATCAACATATGGGGTTAAGAATGATCTGCAACCCATGCATGTGTAGCAATGGCCATCACCGTTCTTATCGATTTTGTTCTCCATCATGACCTTTTCGGAGATATAGTCTGGAACCATTCTCTTTGCAGTGCACTTAGCAGCCATTTCAGTGAGATAGAAATATGGTGTTCCCTCTTTGATGTTATCTTCTTCTAAGACATAAATAAGCTTAGGGAAGGCAGGGGTAATCCAAATGCCCTTCTCATTCTTAACACCCTGATATCTTTGCTTGAGAACCTCCTCAATCATGATAGCAAGGTCTTTCTTCTCAGCTTCGTTTCTTGCTTCATTAAGATACATGAAAACGGTGATGAATGGAGCCTGGCCGTTTGTGGTCATAAGGGTCTCAACCTGATACTGGATGGTCTGGATGCCCTTCTTGATTTCTCTTCTGAGTCTCTTTTCGACCATCTGGGAAATCTGTTCTTCATTCATTGGGACTTCGATTTCTAAAATTTCTTCTCTAACCTCAGCAGTTATCTTTTCTCTTGATACCTGTACGAATGGCGCCAAGTGGGTAAGTGTTATTGACTGTCCGCCATACTGAGATGATGCTACTTGAGCAATAATCTGCGTTGCAATATTGCAAGCGGTTGAGAATGATTTTGGTTTCTCGATCAATGTGCCAGAAATGACTGTTCCATTTTGGAGCATGTCCTCGAGATTAACGAGATCGCAGTTGTGCATGTGCTGTGCAAAGTAATCCATATCATGGAAGTGAATCATGCCTTCCTTGTGAGCTGCATACACTTCTTCTGGCAAAAGAATACGTTTGGAAATATCTTTGGAAACCTCTCCTGCCATATAGTCTCTTTGTGTAGAGCAAACGATAGGATTCTTGTTGGAATTCTCCTGTAAGACTTCTTCGTTTGAGCATTCAATAAGGGAGAGAATCTGGTCATCGGTTGTGTTGGACTTACGGGCAAGAGCACGTCTATATCTATATGTGATATATGACTTAGCAAGAGCATATGCTCCAGCTTTCATGATGTGCTTCTCGACTATGTCCTGGATTTCTTCAACTGATGATGCTCTTTTACGTCTATTAAGTTTGGTTGAGACTTCCTTGGTAATGGCCTCTATTTGTTCATCAGTGATTTTGTCCTTGTCATCGACGCCGTCGTTTGCTTTCTTGATAGCGTCGCTAATCTTTTTTGGGTCGAATTTAACTTCTCGGCCACTTCTTTTGATGACTTTCATAATGTAAACCTCGTTGCAGTGATGTGGATGCGGTGAGAAAAGTTTCACCTGCATATGTAGAACAGTTAATGTGGTGTTTAACAGAGCCAAATAATACACATATACAGTATAAATTGAAAGCCTTATTTCAATAGATTTATACAGTGTCTAAAAAGGTAAAAATATATGTCGATAAATGCACAAAATCAAAAAGGCCTGCATGTATTTTCAACTGCAAGCCATTGAGTAAAAAGATTCGATGTAGTCTTATATTTTCCATTTTCCAAACGCAACATCTTTTGGAAAATTGTCGCGATTAAAAATTAATTTTTCCATCCAAATCATGTCATAACATTTTCCAAAATTATATACAAAAACATGAAATTAA
>JAKSVD010000018.1 GCA_024408305.1 Bacilli bacterium
TCCTTTCTTTGTCGACTATGTGAAGCTTGATATAACTGAGTGAGTTATGTTTTTGATTTGTGAATGTGACCTCAGCAACGTGTATTTATTAAGGCACTTGCCCGTTGCTATCTTAGGTATAACAAGCAATCCACCGATTTTGATTATTCGTTAGATTAGTTACGTCCAGCGAATGTGATCTTCATGCCAGGGCCCATTGTTGTGTGGACGACGACATTTTCCATGAAGGTGCCCTTAACGGTAGCTGGGCGGCTCTTCACGATTGCATCACAGACAGCGTTGAGGTTGTCGATGATCTTTGCGTCTTCGAAGCTGCAACGTGCAACAGAGATGTTGAGGTTGCCGTCCTTGTCGACACGGTAAGCGATCTTACCCTTCTTGATTTCTGTGATAGCCTGACCGATAGCCATTGTGACTGTTCCGGTCTTTGGGTTTGGCATTAAGCCCTTTGGACCTAAGAGACGGCCCATTTTTCCGAGTTCGCCCATCATGTCAGGTGTTGCGACGATGATGTCGAATCCGAACCAGTTCTCAACCTGGATCTTTTCAAGCATTTCCTTGCCGCCGACGAATTCTGCGCCAGCTGCCTTTGCTTCTTCCTGCTTACCATTGGTGATAGCTAAGACTTTCTTTGTCTTGCCGTTTCCGTGTGGAAGGACCAATGTGCCACGGATGAGCTGATCTGCTAATGTTGGGTTGACGTTCAATCTGAAGGAGATGTCGATTGTTGAATCGAACTTTGTTGTTGATGTCTTCTTGAGAAGTGCAACTGCTTCTTCGATTGTGTAGACCTTGCTGCTGTCGATGAGTTTAGCAGCTTCGAGATATTTCTTTCCCTGTTTCATTGTTCTGCCTCCTCATTAGTCGTCGATGGCGATGCCCATGTTACGAGCTGAGCCAGCGATGATCTTCATTGCAGCCTCGATGTCATTAGCATTGAGGTCTGGAAGTTTGTACTCAGCGATTTCCTTGAGCTGAGCTTTTGTGATGTGTCCAACGATCTGCTTTGGATTGCCTGAACCTTTCTTGATTCCTGCTGCTGTCAAGAGTAAGCCAGCGACTGGGCTTGTCTTGATAACAAATTCGTAAGACTTGTCTTCAAAGGCTGTGATGATTACTGGAACTGTCTGTCCCTTTCTGTCACCAGTTTTTGCATTGAAATCAGTGCAGAACTTAGCCATGTTGACGCCTGCTGATGCAAGCTTTGGTCCTGGATGTGCGTCTCCGCCTGGGAGTTCCATCTTAAGGACTTTGACGATTCTTTTTGCCATGATTTGTCCTCCTTATAGACTTTACATGTTGTGGCTTAATGGAACCTCGTCGAAGGTCCCTACCACTATACACGCACGAAAAGTGCGCTCGAGTATAATATACGCGTAATAGGAGTTATGCAAGAAAAAATTAAATTTTTCCTATTTGACCAGGATAATAAAACTTGGCGATGGCCTCTGTTTGAAAAAGTCGTACTGGGTTAGTGATGTTTAAATTTGTAAATTCAGGGACGCCTAAAATCGGATTAGTCGGCCTCCAATCATCTCCTCCGATTGGTATGCATTTCATTATTATTTTTCTCGGCTTATCGCAATAAGTCGTTACTTCAAAATCGTCAGTGTTTTCTTTTCCGGTGTAATAACAAAAAGCATTCAAAAAGCCATCTTTTGATGCGGGATTGATTTTAACCTTCCAGCCCTTGCTATGGTAGCAGATGTTCTGGTAAGAATTTTTGGTGTTTCCCACTAGAGTCCCCTTTGAAGTCGACAATTCATATTCCCTTAAATATGGGTTTACCAAGTCATACGCTGATGGTATTTCTATTTCCTTTAATGAAACAAAATTCGAAAAATCATTATAATAAATAATGAAAGAATTCTCGAGCTTCTTGCCACTAAAAGCAGGCCCATATCCATGAATGTTTAATTCGATGGCAGGGTAAATAACAGAGCTGTTAGAATATTCATCCGCAGAAGGAAAGTAAGGAGTGATCATAGAGCGGAAATACGCTGGTCTTGGATATCTAATTCCCAAAACCACACTATCATCATCAAATAAGTTGTTTTTAAATTTATCCTGTGGAAAGCGTTGAAACAATAGCTGCTCGTCTTCCTCCCCCGTATATCTATCTGTAGGATTATGCCTGTAATTAACCCGAGGCTTTTCCGATAAAGACTTATAATTAACGCCTTCCGGCTTGAAGAAAGAGGATAGATGTCCATCGCATTCGAGCATAAGATAGCTTATGTTCCAGTATAATTGTTTTGCCCAATATTCTTGATTTGAATATTTGCTGTTCTCTTTAAACATAACGGTGCCAAGGCCAAAAACTGCATTTACCTTTTTTCCCACGTAATATGGATCTGGAGCAGTGCTTTCTTTTGAAAAGTCAAGCTCGCATACGTATGAATAAAAGACCTTGAAAACGCGTTCATCGTATATAGTGCCTTCCGTAAAAATCGGGCAAAACTCGAGCCCTCCTCTTTTGTAGTAATCTTGACCAGAAGAATTCTCCACTATAATTGGATCGTCATATTGAAGAGCTTTTTCAATGTTTAGCGAATCTGGGGTCGATGCATTCCAAATATCTTTGTAAACATCGAGAAAAGACTGAATTTTACCTGAATATTGGTCTGTGTAATATTTGATATCTGATGGAGAATTAATTATTGAGTTTCTAACAATATTAACGGATAAGATCGAGCACAAAGAAACACAGAGACAAATTGATGACTTGTTTCAAATAGGTTGTATCGGTCTTATAAAAGCTATAGATCATTCGTCTTCTTCTCATAATCACTATCCTCCCTGTGCTCCTATCAAGCCACTAATAGCACACCAAAAGAATATAAATATATATATCGCAGTGTCAATCAATTTTTCTCATGAATAGAGTGAGGGTGAGGAACACACATAGGACTGTTAGTCCAGTATCCCCTAAAACCGCAATCCACAAAGGGAATATTGCGCCAACGGAACTACAAATTATCGAGGCGATCATTATTCCAACTTTTACAGCTAAGGCAAATGCGATTAACCCCACTGCTCTACGCTTGCAGATTTTGGCTAATTTTACCGCTGTAACAAATCTAGATGGGTCATCGTTCATAAAGACAACGTCAGCTGCTTCAATTGCAGTATCGCTTCCAACTCCTCCCATTGCACAGCCAACATCTGCTAATGCTAGAGATGGAGCGTCATTAATGCCGTCTCCAACATAGGCAACCATTCCATTATCGTCATTAAGTTTTGATTTGATTATTTCGACTTTTTCGTTTGGAAGTAATTCAGAATGGATCTCATCAATGCCTAATGAGTTGCCAATTTCTTCCGCTCTTTCTTTCTTGTCTCCGGTTAATAAACAGGTTTTGATGCCGAGTTTATGGAGTTTATCGATTAATGGCTTGGATTCTTTTCTAACAACGTCATTAAGAACTGCATAACCATAATATTCTCCATCAACTGCTAGATACACTAAGGTGCCGGCGTTTGAAGAAATCTCTGCAGATATACCGTTATCATTCAAAAGTGAGAGGTTTCCAGCAAGAATTGTGTGGCCATTCCACTCAGTTTTAATGCCTTTTCCTGCAATTTCTTCGTAATTATTCTGTTCATTGGCGAGATTTGTAGCATTTCCCACTATTGCTTTAGCAATTGGGTGATTGGATCTAGATTCTGCAGCCTGAAGATATGAGATGAATTCTTCTTGTTCTCCTTTTGCAACATGCCATTCAGTAACCTGGAAGTTTCCGTATGTCAAAGTGCCTGTCTTATCCATTGCAAGAGTTTTAACCTTGGCAAGTTTATCGAAGTACGATGAGCCCTTGATAATAATGCCTTTCTTTGATGCAAGACCAACTCCGGCAAAGAAATTTAATGGAACGGATATGATGATTGCGCATGGGCAAGAAACAACAAGGAATGATAATCCAACCTCTAACCAGCTAGCCCATGTTGGACCATTAGATATGCCGATGAATAAAGGCGGAATGACTGAGATTGCAAAGGCTAATGCAATAATTATTGGGGTGTAAATTCTGGCAAATTTTGTAATGAATTTCTCTGCTTTTGATTTTGTTCTTGCCGATTCCTCGACAAGCTTAACAATCTTCGCTGAGGTTCTGTTCTCGTAATCAGAAGTAACTCTGACTTTTAAGGTGCCTGATTTAAGAATTGTAGATGAAAGGACTTCATCGCCAACACCCTTGAACACTGGCTCAAATTCTCCAGTTAAAGAGGAAACGTCAACGTTGCCCTCGCCTTCTACGATGATTCCATCAATCGGAAAACCTTCTCCGACATTGACGAGGATCGTATTTCCGATTTTAAGGAGGGCTGGGTCAACATCAAACACTCCTTCATCGGTTTCTAGATGCGCTACCAACTCTTTTGATTCGATGGCATTTATGATTGATTGGTGCGATTTCTTTGATGCAAAATCTTCGAATATTTCACCAATTTGGAAGAGAATGACAACCAATGCTGCATCAAACCAAGGCTCAGCATCATGCGTCAATAATGGAAGTAAGAATGCGCCTAAGGATGCAATAGTCATAAGGAATGTTTCGTCCATAAATCCTTGGAGTTTTGCTATGTTTTTAGCGCATTTCCAAAGAATATCGTATGAGCATATGAGCCAGGAAGATAAGCAAAGCGCTAAATATACATAGAAAGTTGGGTCTCCAATCCAAGTAGCGTCGAAGGCAAATCTACCAACCAAAACAAGAATGATTGAAGCAATGATTCTTCCTGATTTAATGAAAAATTCTGCGTTCAATAACTTATTTTCCGCTCTCTTGTTTACATATGGTTTAACAACAAATTCATCCTCGACCTCGCTTACTAGAAGCTGCACTTCTTCTAAGCTTAATTTCTCACCTTTGATATAGAGTTTTCCCGTTGCAAAATCAATTGTTGCTTCTTCAACACGTGGATCGTGTTCAATGTGATCCGCAACTTCATTTGCGCAGTTAGGGCAATCCATATTCTCAACAAGGAAAATCTGGTCGACTATTTTTCCGGTGCAGTGGCTTTCTTCATTGATTGGCTTAACAATAAATTCATCCTCGACTTCTTGGATGATTCTTTGGACTTCCTCAATACTGATTTCTTCGCTTCTTAGGTAAAGCTTTCCCGTTGCAAAATCAATTGTTGCCTCTTCCACTCTTGCATCTTCTTCGAGATGAGAAGCCGCTTTAGCAGCGCAGTTAGGGCAATCCAGGTTCTCAACGAGGAAAACATAATCAACAATCTTAGACATAAAACTACTCCGTTACGTGATCGTAAACTACACTCAATAATTGGACAATGTGGTCGTCTGCAAGTTGATAGAAGACTCTGGTCCCTTCTTTTCTAGAGATGACAAGGTTGGCCTTTTTCAACACTTTTATCTGGTGAGAGACTAAAGATTGGGATGCACCCACTTCTTTAACGATATCTGAAACGCTTTTCTCTTCACCTGAAATAGAATAGAGAATCTTCAATCTAGTAAAATCACTTGCAACGTTAAGCAGTGACTCCATTTTATCTAACACTTTGTTTTCTGGAATTTGTGACATATATGAACGTCCTTTCATATTTAACATCCATATTATTCACCGACTTAACCACTAATGCAAGAATATTTATGAATGACTGTTCATATTTAATATTCAACGATATCTACGTTTGTATAGAACCTGCTCGAATACATCGACATGCATAGGGTTTGATAACTATCTGAAAGATCATGCAACGAATACATGACTAATTGTGTTGGGAAAATACCATATCTTCTTTTTTGATTTTTATATCCATTCAAAAGAATGCCCTCATGACCGCATGTCCGATATCCATTACTCGACCATTTGATCTCTAGAGTTTGACATGCGTTCTTCCTGTTCGTATATCTTATTGTCTTGTTGTCGTTTTTATCTTCTTCTTCGTATAGCTTTGTTTCTTCTCCAACAATATCAAAAACATTCTCTATGAATTTAGATTTAAATATCGAGGAGGCTGATGGCAAGGCAATGGATACATTTTCAGCACAGTTAACGGACTTATCCATATCTACTTCGAAAATTCCTCTTTTTTGGTCTAATGAAACGATCGGATCTTTAGAGAAACACCTTGAGAAAGAAAAGCTTGTTCTTCCGAATGCGTTCAAATTATCAAGATAGTCTACTTCCAGTATCGAATACTTTAATTCATGTGGCAGCAATCCAAGCATCAAAGATTCCTCAGATGACACTCTAAAATCAAGCGAAGAAAAACGACATACTTCTCCGCATTTTTCGCCACTATAGTTTCTATCGAAATGGGATAAATAGTGTTTAACATCATCTTCGTTTAGAAACGCGTTATTTGAAAGAGCGTCGAAACACGCCATTCTCCCATCTTTTTGCATAATAAGCGTATATCCAAGACTAGTGCGATCAGATATGTTTTTATCCGAACAGCCGATTGAAACAATGTTCAATAAAGCATCAACTTTTTTGCCAACAAAATAAGGGTGAGGCGCAATATCGTAATTTGAAAAATCAAATTCGAACAAAACGGATTTTAGGATAGTAAGAGTTCGCGAATCTTCCATGCTGTCAATTGGAAGTCCATCATTAAAGAAAAGAGGTTTGTAGCAGAAACCTACATTATATGACAAATTAGCTATTTCATAAGCTTCTACGACACAATCATAAAAAGTATCGTTGTTGATTTCATTTATCTTCTTGTTTTCAGGGACCACCGAATTCCAAACGTCCATATATAAGGAGTCCCACTCCTTCAAAGAGAAAGACACGATTTCCTCTTTTTTGTGAACAAACTCGTTTTCACACCGAGTTTTTGAACACGAAAAACAGAGAATGGATGTAATTGACATTGCTAATAATTTAAACAACTTCATTTTCAACTTCATCTTCTCCTTGTTTTATAAATCCAGTGTCAAATTGTCTTGTGACACCGCATACACCACAATGGCCATATTGCCTGTTAAAAGAATGCCAAGTCTCATCCCATATGTGAACCTGGAGGGTGGAAGCTCCACACCAGCAATACGCCCGATGGTAAGTTGAATTCACATCTGAATAGCGATGATTGAAGGCATGTTGGCAAACAAAACCAGAAACATATTGATTATCCAAGACCTGAAGCGAGAATGTTTCACTACTATATGAATCGTACGGTAATCGTATTCTGATGTATATGGTTTGTCCGGCAGACATATCAAGCCTAAAACAAGAGCATTGCCTGTCATATAAAGTTACAGTAGCATTCGGCCTAAACAAAAGCCCAACCGAGGAATAACCAATAACACAATTGTTGAATGGTTCAATCAATAATTCATCAGAATCTGAGACAATAAAATAATACCTTCCAGAATATGTAGCATTAAATGAAAACCACATGAACTCCCCAGGATTAATAGTAGTTGAAGGATATGAATAATCAGATGATAAGGCAATGACTTGAGGAACGAGAGCAGACATATTTTCGGTAGCAAGAAGATGTACACCATCATCATCTTCAGTTATTGATAGCATCTGATGTCCTAGACTGCATGGGTAAGAAACAGTGAAAAACTCGTCAGAGTATATCGAGCCTGAACGCTCTGTAGGTGAAATAACTAAAGAACAAGAGTCTCTGTCGAAATATATCTTGTTTTCGAATAAAATCGGCTTAGGTAATTGTTCGCCAGGCGGAATGACGTCTAAAATACCAGATAAATACCCATTAAGACCATTAAGAAAAGTAAAATCGTGAACGGATAATGTGGAATCGCAAACAAGGAAGTTTTTGAGCAATTGCAGGAGCCCCACGTGAAAGGCGCACCCGGCTAGAGATACAGGAATACTGATTGCTGGACCTACGGCAGGAATTAAACTAAGAGTAATGGATACGACGAGATCAAGAGCAGATAAAGAATAATCGATAATGGAAATAACAGAACCATAAAAAGCACCTTGATCATTTTGCGTTTGAAAAATAGAGGTCAGGGCTTGAATTGAAGTTCTTATTGATTCCAAAAAACCGCGATCCCAAACCAAAACGCTACAATATGGTGATGACCCCCCGTTTAGCGAATCGATTACTTTTTCCAAGGTATAGTCGCGAATCGTATTGCAATTGTCTCCTATATTATTGATATTTATCGTCATAGGTGAATATGAAAAAAGTGGAATATGTGAATATGAGTAATCAAGAATAGAAACGATACATTCGGAACCATAAACAAATTTCTTGTCAGCAATTGATATAGTTTCTGTTGGCTCAACGCTTTTTGGCTCCACGGAAACATCTAGAGAATAGTAACTGATCGTAGTAGTTCCATGCAAATAAACATAATAAGTCCCAGCAGATAAACAATAAGAAAAGGAAGCCGGTTCTGACAGCGTGCTAGAAACTATTTCCTCATAACAAGGAGAACAATAATCCTCATAATACTTCAAGACATATACGGAAAAATCGCATTCGTCATAACTGTCATAAAAAATCGAAACTCGAGAATCTATTTTAAGAGGGATAGCATAAAAATCTACATCACTCAATCCATTATGGACATGAAGATTTGCATCAACATGCATTCTATAATACTGCGAACAGTCATGATTTTCTGGATATAAAACTGTTGCCGTAGAAACCGAATCATTAGGTTCATAATGATCGGCAAATACATCATATATGCCAGGAGCTTCATCAGGGCAGAAAACCGGTCCACTAACAAAAAAATCGTCACACTCGGAAACAGATCCAGATATATATTCATCTAACAAATTTATGGATAGCTGGCCATGATCAAAAACAGGCTGTTGTGATAACGACAGAGAATAAAGAACAACACTAAATAATTCAAGTAATGCCATAATAAATAATATTAATCATGCTCAAAAAATGTCAATAAATAATTGATATAAAAATGCAAGTTTCTAAATGAATAATAAATGATTTTAAAAGGAGTATTTTTCAGTTAGTTCAACACGTATTTGCGACGTATCTGCAATATGATTGGCGCGACAGACCACTCTTGAACAATGGTTTTAAATGGATAACCAAGCAGAAAGCAATTCTTAAAGTGACCTCCTACTCATTTGTCTAAAGATAAAGTTTCAAATCATTTATAGGTACCACTCATAATCAAAATAGCCACAACAGTTTTCGCAAAATAAATTTAATCATGCTCAAAAAAAGCCACGCAACTTTGCATGGCTATCATTGGTTTGATTAGATCTTTTCGATTTCAGAGAAGTCGCAATCAACAGGTGTTGCTCTTCCGAAGAACAATGTTTCGACTGTAATCTTGTTGTTTGTACGATCGATAGCGGTGATCTCGCCCTCTGTTCCTTCGAGTGGACCAGAAATGAGTTTGACTCTATCACCGAGGTTGTAACGCTCATACATTGATTCGTCGATGATGCCCATTCTCTTAAGAACTGGCTCGATTTCTTCACGTGAAACTGGTGATGGCTTCTGACCTCCACCTGATGAACCTGCAATACCGGTGACTCCTGGAGTGTTACGGACGATGTACCATGACTCATCTGTCATAACCATTTCAACAAAGATGTAACCTGGATAAAGGTTTTTCATCTTAACCTTTGGTGTTCCGTCCTTATTCATCTGCTGGATGCCATCTTTCAAGACTGGTTCTTCCTGCTCAGCGACGATGACTTGAAGGATGTAGTCCTGCATGTCCATTGATTCGATACGCTTTTTGAGGTTATCAGCAGTTTTTGCCTCATTCATGGAATATGTGGTAACGATATACCACTGCTTATCAGCTAAATTCTTTTCCATTATTTAATTCCTCCGAATGCCTTGGTCAACTGGTCGATGATGCTTGAAGCGGTGTAGTCCTCTAATGCGAGGAAAATAGCAGCGAACATAGCAATGAAGATTACGACTGCGATTGATGGCCAGAGCTTATCTTTTTCAGGCCAGCGGATACGCTTGCCTTCCTTGACAACTTCTTTCATGTATTTTGCTGGATTTGCCATACGTGTTGCCTCCTGTTATTTGCTTTCCTTGTGGAGGGTGTGCTTTCCACAAGTTGGGCAGAATTTGCTAATTTCGAAACGCTTTGGATCTTCTTTCTTTTTCGTAGAAGAATAGTTTCTGGACAAGCATTCCGAGCAAACTAAAAAAATCTTAATACGACTCATAACTTATCCCCTTTAGCGTCAATATGTTATCTCAGCCAAAGGGGTAAGTCAATCTAATTTAAAATTAGAGCGAGTGCTTGATCAAACGCTTAGCTACACTCAAAAACTTTTGGAACTTATTCCATGCAGTTTTTGTCGTAACGCCTAAGCGTTCAGCTATTTCCTGAAACGTTTTTCCTTCGCGACGCATATCAACGATTCTCATTGTGAGATCATCATCGACTTCGCACACGATTGCCTTGTAGGTGTTCTCGATGTGAGCCGAATCCAAGAACGACATATCATCGCTCTCAGAAATTTTATCTGCGAAAACGAGAACGTCATCGTCATCGGAATTGCAGATTGGCTCTTCTAAAGAGATCACTCTACCTGGGGTGAAATAACCATATTCATCTAAGACTTTGGTTAACCCATGGCTGAAAACAGAAAGAAAATAGCTTTCGAAACGCTTAGCACCTGGCCTAAACGAAGTCACTGCATTTTGAATTGCTTCATAGAATGCAGCTTCAAGGTCAGCGGTTTGGATAGATGATGCATATTCAGGAATTAGGATGTAGGCATAAGCCTTCATTCTTTTTTCGTGATAAGCAACAATCTTGTCCCAAGCTTCTTGGTTTCCCGTTTGGGCAAGCTGGATCAATTTTATTTGATCGTAATTTGCGTTTGAAAAAGATACTGAGTTTTTCTTTTTCATATTAAAAATCCTCCTTTCAACGGGAGGATACTATGCCTGCGAGAATAACTGCTGTTGCTACCGATGCGTTTAGACAAGAAACATGTCCAAACATAGGTATTTTTACAACAAAATCGGATCTTTTTAAGACAAGAGGTGCAATTCCGAATCCTTCAGAGCCGACAACAAGAGCGATTGGACACTTGTAGTCGATGTCTAAATAAGACTGCGTTGCCGAGCCATCACTTGCGACAATCCAATAGCCGCACTGTTTTAATTTTTCGATGGCATTAGATAAATTGCTAACAACCGCTACTTTAACGTAATTGATGGCGCCTGTTGAAACCTTAGCCACGGTTCCGTTAAGCTGAACCTGGCCTCTGTTCTTCATAATTATTCCATCAACGCCGAAAGCATCAGCGCTTCTTAAAATAGCTCCGAGATTGTGAGGGTCTTCGATTCCATCTAGGATCAGGACCAAAGGGTATTGCTTTGCCTTGGCACTCTCCACAATATCTTCGATAGACGATAGCGCATAATCTTCCCCTACTGCGACAAAACCTTGATGGTTTGATGTCTTAGCAATACGCGTTAGATCGTTATTCTCGACGAACTTCACTTCGAGCTTTTTCTTGCGGGCCATATCCACGAGTTTATCTCCGTCCAAATGACGAGCAACATACAACGTTTTAACATTGCATGCATCTATAGACGCCCTAACGGCATTTCTGCCATACACTATTGTAGCCATTTCTTTTCCTCGTTTCAATTTTGTGGCTCTGCTGTAACCTTAAGTTCTAGCGGCCTAATGGTAAATCTTAACTCATCCACAAAGTTCGATAAGACGTTGTGGCTGGTGCATGTAACTCTCATTTCGATCCTTAAAGCAGAATTCTCTTCGAAAGAAACTAATTCAGTATAGGTTTCTCTAATGGTCAATCCATATCTTTGCGAAATCAATACGATTTCCTTCATGGCTGGCTTATCGCTTGGGACAACAATTGTGATGATTGGATTCTTTTTCTGGATGATCTTTTCAAGTTTCTTCATGGAAACAAGAGCGACAAAAGCAAAGAGAGTGCCAATTGTTCCAATGACGAAATTACCAGATCCAAAGCATAAACCGATGGCCATTGAAATCCATAAAGTCGTTGCAGTTGTTAATCCCTTAACATCGGTTCCAGTCTGAACAATTGTTCCAGCGCCCAAGAAACCAATTCCTGAAACTACTTGTGCCGCTAGTCTAGCAGGATCTCTATTTGGGTAACCTGAAAAACCATAAATCGAAATGATCATGATTAGAGCCGAACCAACGGCGACAAGCATGTGGGTTCTAAGTCCTGCTGCGTGTCCCTGATATTCTCTCTCAAATCCAATGATTGCGGCAAAGATAGTTGTAAGCAACAATGACAACGCAACTAAAATTAGGTTACCAGCCCAAGCTGGAACCGCGCCGTTAAAACCGGCATTGAACCAATTTGCAATGATGTTGTCTAGCGTCGTCATCTAGTCTCCTTTTTAGAAAGCGCCTCTTGAGATTAAGACACCTCTAATTTCGTCTGATTTAGCAAAGTCCTTAGCAGCTTTTGCTTCGTTATATGCCTTATAAAGTTCGATATCTTCTGCACTTAATACTGGGATTGTAAGTGAAATACCGAGCACTCTTTCAGCAGAGCGGACTTTTGCGTAGATTTCCTTTAATTCCTCTAAATCCACAGGGTTTTTGCGAAGAACGTTGTTCATCGCTTTGTTTTCTTCGTATAAAACTGTTAGAGCATTAGGGGTGTTCAAATCATCGCAAATCGCTGATAAGAATGCTGAATCTTCCTTTGGTGTTAAGGCTTCTGGATCGATTCCTGCTAACTGCAAGGAAATTGCAGCTTTCTTAGCTGAATCCTGAAGCTGTTTATATTTAACCTGCGCTTCTTTGATTGTATCTTCGCTGAAAGAAACCGGTGCTCTATAGTGAGCAGATAAGAGCATCATTCTGAATGGGATGCCGCCATATGCAGCAACAACATCCTTCATTAACATGACGTTTCCGAGGGATTTTGACATCTTCTCGTTGTTGACGTTAATGAAACCGTTATGCATCCAGTATTTAGCAAGGCAGTGACCGTTATGGGCTTTTGCCTGAGCAATTTCATTTTCGTGGTGAGGGAATTTTAAATCGAATCCGCCACCATGGATATCAATGTAGCCGTTCTGATCTTTGAAGATTGAATCGATCATAACGCAGCATTCGGTATGCCATCCAGGTCTACCGCTGCTCCACTTGGTATCCCATTTGATTCCTGTTTCAGTTCTCTTCCAGAGTGCGAAATCAAGTGGATCTTCTTTCTTGTCGTTAACGTTGATTCTTGCTCCACTTTCGAGCGCATCGATTGTGTTGCCTGATAATTCACCGTAATTAGGGATGTTTCTAACCTTGAGGTAGACATCTCCGTCTTTTTCATATGCAGAGCCGTTCTTTACGAGGTCATCAACATAGGAAATGATCTTGTCCATATAGACAGTTGGGCGTGGTTTAACATCTGGTTGCATAGAACCTGTTTCTTCAACTAAACGCGCATATTCCTGAATAACTTCTTCGGTTAATTCCTTTTCGCTTATGCCTAGTTCTTTTGCACGGTTGATTATTTTGTCGTCAACGTCTGTGTAGTTAGAGACGAATGTGACTTTGTATCCAAGTCTGATGAAAAGGCGTCTTAAAACGTCAAATGTAATGACCGGACGGAAATTGCCGATATGTGGGTCATTGTATACAGTTGGTCCACAGCAGTAGATGGATACTTCTCCTGGTTTCTGTGGCACGAATGTCTCGAGCTTGTTGCCGAGCGAATTAAAAATCTTGATATCTTCCATGCTCCTATTATAGCACTTAAAAAGGGTGCATAGCACCCATTTGATTATCCTTCTTTTTTCTTGGATAGAAGATATCCCATATAACCGATTGGGAAGGCCATGGAAATCGCTGAATATCCAAGGGAAACTAATTGCCAATAATCAACATAGAAAGTCATTTTGGTAAACGGCGAGATGTAGACCCTTGTGATCAAGGCAATGGCATTTAGGACGAAGGCAACAAACAAAATGCCCGTCAATCCATAGTCTCTTACCTTATCCTGGTCTTGAATGAAGGTTAGGATAAGTGACATTATGGCAAAAACTATAGATGCGTAGAAACTCATCAAGGTGAAGAGTTTATCCACTTCTGCATATGCTAAATCGTTAATGTCATATGAAGCCATCGCAAATGAACAGGCAACAACGCTAGCAAGGAAGAAACCAGAAATAATCAACGGGATTTTCCCGGTTATTTCTTTTAGAGTCTTAAAAAACGAGACGTTTCTTGCGAATAAATTGAGTATCAGGAGAGCGATTAATGCAGTAAACGCAATGATTTTATATGTATTTCCCGCTTCAACCTGTGGATATTTGGTGAAATAGGCAACTCCTGCATATAAAGCAAATCCCGATTGAATAAGGCTTATAACGATGGATACAATCGTGCTCCACATAGAACCCTTTTTGCCATCTATGTATTCAATTCCAGCATCCGCAATAGCAAGCAATCCGAAGACTCCTGGGAGGAAAAATGAGATTGAGAATCCAATTTCATCCACATCGTATTGCTTTTGCCCGATGCAAAGCGAGAATACAACAGACAACAAAAGCAAAATAACGCTGAAAAGTACCCCGGCATTTGGAGTGAATATCAAATTGCTTTTGTCTTTCTTTCTTATCATAGGACTATTGTAGCGATTTCTTCAGGTTTTGATACAACGAATGTGGCTTTAGAGGTTAGGGTCCAGTCGTATTTACCATATCCCCAAGTGACCAAACAGCAATTGATGCCCGCTGCGTTTGCACAGTCAACATCCACTACTGAATCTCCAATATAGATCACATCTTTCTTGTTTAAGCCGTATTTCTTGAGGAAATAATTAATTACGTCTGGATCAGGTTTAATTGGGGAATTAGGCATTTGGCCTTTGACTTCAAGGAAAAGGTCATACCCAAATCTTGAATCAACAATTGCTCTAGCGAGTTTATGAGGTTTGTTGGTGGAAACGAAAAGGAATTTTCTATTCTTCTTAAATGCTTTAAGAACCTTATTTATTCCAGGAAATGCTTTTGTGTGTCTAGTCTGATATTCCTCGTATTTAGGAAGATAGGCAACTTTAAGTTTTTCAAAATTTGATTCACTGTCGAATGAACCTAATGCCCTATGCATAAGGATAGCTGCGCCGTTACCGATAAGTGCATGAACTTCATCTGGAGTATAGCTAAGAGGGATATCAATTTCCTTGAGGGCGTCGTTTAATGCCGCAGTGATATCCTGAATGGTATCTAATAATGTTCCGTCTAAATCAAATATCACTGCTTTATATGCCATGTAACACTCCTTTTAGCCAAATTGAGGCTAGCAGGCGCATTGTGCGCTTATCTTTATATTAAATATAAGATGTCGCCTAGAATCGCCTGTTTTTTATATGATACACGATAAAGAGGAAAAAGAAAAAGCCCCCGGTTAAGGGAGCTAGATCTTTTAGTGATTAGTCAACCCAAGAAATGAGTACGACTTCTGCGTTGTCACCCTTACGAGCGCCAAGCTTAACTGATGTGGTGTAACCACCGTTTCTGTCCTTGAATTTTGGACCGAGTTCAGCAAAGAGCTTGTCGAGTGCTTCGACTCCGTTAGCATCAACGATGCCATTGCGGATGACGCGAGCAGCCTGACGGCGTGCTGCGAGGTCTCCAGCCTTAGCGTATCCGACCATCTTGTCAGCAAGTGGTACGAGATCCTTCTTAACGCCTGAAGTAACCTTGACTGAGCCGTTGACGATTAATTCGCTAACGACGTTACGAAGCATTGATTTGTACTTCTGAGCTGTATAAGCAGCTTTGAAGCGAACGCCAGTCTTTCCGTGGACGTGTTTTCTTCCCTGTGCAGCCATGTGTTATTCTCCTATGTAATCGCGGAAGTGAAGCCCGATTGATGCAAGCTTCTCCTTCACTTCTTTTAATGACTTCTTGCCGAGGTTGCGGACCTTCATCATTTCGTCCTCGCTCTTCTGAGTGAGTTCCATAACGGTGGAGATGCCTGCTCTCTTCAAGCAGTTGTTTGAACGGACTGAGAGGTCGAGTTCTTCGATCATCATGTCCTGATACTTGTTTTCTTCGGTCTTTGTTTCTTCCTTAACGAGCTTGTAGCTATCAACAGCCTTGTCGAGCTGTTCGATGATTGAAGCGAAGTGTCCGGAGAGGAGCTTTGCAGCCATAGCGACTGCCTTCTCTGGCTCCATAGAACCGTTTGTTGTGACATCAAGTGTGAGCTTGTCAAACTTTGAATCATAGCCAACACGTGCTGACTCTGTATCGAATCCGACCTTAACAACTGGTGAGTAGTTTGAATCGGTTGAGATAACTCCGATTGTCTTGATGTTGTGCTCTTTCTTATTAGCATCAGATGTGTAATATCCTCTGCCCTGAGCTGCGAAGATTGTCATCTTGAGGTGGCCATCTTCATCTAAGTGAGCGATTTCGAGGTCTTTGTTGATGACGCTGACGAGAGCTGGGACTTCAATGTCGCTTGCTCTAAGGACGCCAGGTCCCTTGAAGTCGACTTCTAAACGCTTAACTTCATTTGTTGGTCCATCGATCTTGAGGACGAGGTCCTTAAGGTTGAGGATGATAGCGGTAACGTCTTCTTCAACACCTTTGAGGGATGTGAATTCATGACGGACGCCTTCGATCTCAATCGCATAGACACTAGCGCCAGGAAGGGCGCTTAAGAGTACGCGACGGAGTGCATTCCCGAGGGTGATGCCGAAGCCTCTCTCGAGAGGTTCGACGACGAATCTGGCATAGTGCTCAGCTTCCTGGTATTCCTTCATTTTGATTTCAAATGGATGGAATGGATTTGGAATGATGAGTTCCTCAGATTTGACGTCTGCTTTGATATTTGCCATTAATTATTCCTCCTAAATGAATTTCCCTATTGGGCATGTCGGCCCCAATGATTAGCCTCTTGGCTTCTTTGGAGGGCGGCAGCCGTTGTGTGGGACTGGTGTTGTGTCAACGATGGAGAGAACCTGAAGTCCAACTGTGCCTAATGCACGGACTGCTGATTCACGGCCTGGGCCTGGACCCTTAACGTCGACATCAACCTGACGGAGGCCCTGGTCATATGCAGAGCGTCCAGCGGCTTCTGATGCGAGCTGTGCTGCGAATGGTGTTGCTTTCTTTGCACCTCTGTAACCGAGAGCACCTGCGCTGCT
>JAKSVD010000180.1 GCA_024408305.1 Bacilli bacterium
TGCAACAAGAAAACATACCAATAAAAGTAGGATTGCTTGAGCTCCTCTATGGCAGTCAGGGAACACAGTTTGTGATTTCTGCCATTCATCGTAATTATACTTTAAATGCGAACACAATTCAGCAAACCGCAAACCAACGCCCATTCCGCCCAATCTGTCGGTTGCAACCGACAGATTTTACCCAAAAGTGTCGATCATGACCGACACTTTTTAGCAAAAAGTGTCGGCCGTAACCGACATTTTTTTGTCATATCAAAAAAAAGTTGTACTTTTGCAAAAAAATGATTGGTGTATCTGGCACAACACCAAAGTCGTCCCCACATCTATCCAATTGATATCATCTGACTCGTAAAGCCGGTAAGCCCTTTCCAAACTCTGTGCGTCAACTTGACGCATGAATAAATAACGTAGAATTTGTCGAAATATTGCAAATCTCAAATATTCGGCTTAATAATATGTCAAGTTTGCAGTCCTCCAAGAAATTGCCCGTATGTCGAGAATCCTCCTCTTGGGCTGCATTGGCAAAACAAAAGCACTACTACTGTTAGTTCAATAGTGCCTTATGTTAGTCGCTAATTAGAGTCTTATTGTCTGCATCACATGACCAATGAGAACCAGATCATTGGTTGTGGCGCTACAATAAGATGATGCCGCACTGGATATATTCCAGTTTCTTGGTTAAAAAATTACGGTCAAAGTTTTCTCCTTTTTGTACTTGTGGCTGTGCAGACTGTTAAAGTCTAGTTTGCTGCTGAAAATTTTAGCATTTATTGCCAGCGATACATTTATGGCATTTTCAACCTCGCTTAGGTATGTCACTGTATAGCTTTCTGTGCCAGATAACGAACCTTTCTTTTCTAGTCGGTCTAGCCACATTTTTATTTTTGTGTCTCCATCCAATCCGTGATTGCGACAATAGTCTTTGGCCGTTTGATAGTCAACGGCTTTGTTCTGCTCATCTTTATACTCTATCTTTGTTTTAATGTCAACTGAGAGATTCCAGGTTATATGAGCGTTAGCTTTAATCTCAAGAGCTTTAGCATCAGTTTCTCCATTGAGATCTAAATCTGTTTTAGTGATGTCGGTCGTACTCTCCTTGATGACTATGTGCTTGGCACCCAAATATATTAGAGCTTCTTTTATAGCAATGCTTTGGTCGTCGATAAGTTTGTTCAACAAGTCGCCATTAGTGGCTTTTAAATAACTCCCATTATATTTGTTTAACAAATACAAGTCGCTTCCATCGCCAATTGGGAGTACGTCCAAGGAATAGCTAGATGCAGACGAAAGGTCCGCAACGATTAGGTTTCCCAGCTCAACTTGTTTCTTTACTTCTGGATAATAAGTTGTTGGGCGATTCAGACCGCCAATAAAGTCCTCATCAGCAAATAACAAAACTTGGGGCTGTTGATTCTGTTTGATCATTTTATATTTGTGTGTGTTTTTTTATTAAAGATATTGCGTAAACTATTCCCGCTGCAACTAGGATTATTGTTACTATCGTTTTCCACAGTGTTCTGCTTTCCTTTTTTTTTAGACAATTAGTCGTACCATCGTCCATTTCGATTCCAATTGCTTCAATACTCTTTTTGTGTTTATCTTCCCAACAATCTTGGCGAGCTATAAAATCAAACGAAAGCATACGTCCTTTTTCGTCAACTTGATTTAAATTCCCTTTTACGTAATGTAGTTTAAGTTTCCTATTCATCCCGTGCCACGGACGCTTTTTGTTGGCCATAAAGTCCGAAAGGCGATACATCTCGTCAAAAGCCTCTTGGTAAGCCGTCCCGGGCTGCAATATTTCACTATCAGTAAGCATGATGTCTTCACCATTCAGTTGTGCTGGCTGATACCACAAGATACTCTTCTTCATAATCTATAGATATATTTTAGCCTCTACAATTTCGTCTTTAAGTGTTTGAAAATCTACCGTGTTGAATAAGTCCATCGCAACGACGTTATTATTGTGGTACTTTAGTTTTATTTCTTTTGCGATTTTTTCGATGGCCTGCTGTTTGGTTAATCCGGTTTCATCTAAATGCGTGCCGATAATCTTCAGGCCGCATTTTTCTTCGATACCTTTATCTTTGAATAAGCTATTAAGCTTACAAAGTCGCTGATTGATATCAGCCTTCTTCTCAGAAATGGTTGTGAGGTCTATCAAAAAATATACGAAAGTACCAGCTTCAACCAATTCTTTGTAATGATTTACATATAGATCGCCACCTCCAAGATCAAGCGTGGTCTCTATTTTAATCGTTCTGTTATTTGATCCAGACACATTAAATGATTCGACTTGATCTTTAGATGTTGGGGAATACGTTCCTTTCGTGAGGTGCTCACCTTTTAATAGACGCCACAATGTGGTCTTTCCGCTTCCTTGTAATCCTAGAATGATGATTTTCTTTGTTTCAGGACTCGGAGAATCCGACAAAATAATTACAATAACGACTATGCCGAACAATATAATCGCGCCAATGATTATGGGGAATAGTGGGAAAACTGCTTGGCTTGCTTCGAAAATGCTTAATGTCTGTTCCATACTTGCATAAATTATAGATATTGTTACTTTAACATGACCACAAAAAAAAGACGTGGAATTAACCTTTTGTCTGAACCCAGGGTTTCCACGCCCACTACTTCCGACAAGTTATTCCACGCCGTGCCACACGACGTTTCGTAACCTATCCTTGAAGTAGTTGCCCCACGAATGGGGCTAAAGTGGAAATTTGGGTTCAAGAATAGCAACGAATCGCTATTTTATTTCTTTAATATGTTTATATTATTGCCTTATCTGTTTCTTGTTCAATATTTTATTAATAATTATTACTTTGTTTGCACTCTGCAAATTTACTCATTTTTTTGAAATGGAAGGCCACTTATTATAGAAAAAGTGTCCAATGGAATTACCTTGGACACTTTATAGAACTAAAAATCAATCAGTTTCTTCCAGCGAGAAGACTTCTTCGACGGGTTTGTTGAACTCGCGGGCTATCTTCA
>JAKSVD010000181.1 GCA_024408305.1 Bacilli bacterium
TTGAATACTACTTCAACAACATCCCACACGTTGTAAGACTCGTAATTTTCGGAGTTCAGGATGGCGCATATGAAAAGATCACAATGGCCGTTCAGTTAGATAACAACGTCACTCCAGAAAACATCAAGGAAACGAAGATTGCTATTGATAACATCAATGCAACGCTCCCTGCAGAAAAGAGAGTCAAAGACTTCTATGTCTATAAGAAGGACATGCCACTTGCTAACGGCATCAAGGTCAAGAGAGCAATGGTCAAGAAGGCCGTAATTGAAGGCTCCGCAGATGTCTCAGGATTCGAAGGCAAGAGAGAATCAGTCTCATTAGACGCTTACGATCCAGCAGAGGCTAAGGCAGTGTGCGACGAAATCAGACAGATCTTCGCTAACACACTTCTCCTCCCACTTGAGCAGATTGGAGACGAAGCAATTTGGACAGTTGATCTCGGCGGAGACTCAATGGGATACATCTCAATGGTTGCCGACCTCAACGAACAGATGGGTCTTGAAATCCCAACGGAAAAGCTCGGAAAACTCGGTTGTGTTAAGGATTTTGCCGCTGAAGTCCTAAGAATTAGGCACGAAGGCTCCAAATAACTAAAAAAATAGTTGTTTTATATAGCCTTTATGGCTAAAATCACATTTGCGAAAAAAGGAATAGAAGGAAGTTTAATATGCCAAACATCAAATCACAGATCAAGCGTGACCAGACAAACAAAGCAGCTAACGAAAAGAACTCAGCAGCTAAGAGCGAATTAAGAACCGCTATCAAGAAAGTTGAATCATACGCAGCTGCAGCAGACAAAGAGAATGCAACAGTCGCATTAAGAGCAGCTATCGCTCTTCTCGACCAGGCATCTCAGGCTGGAATCATCTCAGCAAATTCTGCAAACCGCAAGAAATCACACCTTGCAAAAGTCGTTAACGCTATTGCTTAATCGACAAAGCTAAGTAATCGAAATAAGGCCCAGGTTATCCCGGGCCTTTTATCGTTATATGGATTTGAATTCGTAAGTCAGTGAATCTTTTGTTGTTTCAATGACTAAATATGATGGTCCATCATCTCTTGGTCTAGAACATGAACCAGGTGAGAAATAATAGAAATCATCCCACTTCTTATCTTCTTTAATATGTGTGTGGCCGTGGATAAATATCCTGACCCCTTTCTTTCTTAGGCGTTGCATATCCGGCAGGGAGATTGGGAAATGCTGCATATAAAGTTTCCCGTAATCCGTATCGATTATGATACTAGGTTCGAGATGCGGTACGAAGAAATCGCAATTCCCCTTAATTGCAAGGAATGGCCTAATCTCTTCAGGTAGAGACTGAGAGTCACCTGCATGAAGGAAAACGTTCGCCATGTATTCTTTCTGTGCGATCCTCTCTAATGTTTTGTTATCCCCGTGGGAATCTCCGACAACTATTATTCTCATGATGCAAAATTTGCTAAAAGCAACTGGAAAGCAATGTCCTGATCTACTTTCCCGGTAAAGATATTCAATTCAGCTTGATATAAATCCTCCAACATCTTTCCGATATCTTCAGTTTCGATGTAACGAAGGCTATTAAGACCCGCTTTGATTCGACCATACTTTTGATTTAGTTCGGACATCATCTGGTCGATTGAATATCCTCTATCTCTTAGGAAGGCCACTTGATTGAGGAATCTAAATTCTCTAGAGAGAAGTCTAATCAATGAGACGGATTCGGCGGATTTAACCTTTAAATCCTTATATATAGCTATAGCCAATCCTATATCTTTATGACATAGCGCATTGGATAGCACGAAAACATCGTCTTCGAGCGGTCTTGAGACAAGTTTTTCAACGATATCGTATGTAACGATTTCTCCATCTACATAGGTAATGAGTTTATCTGCTTCATTGACGAAAGTTGAATAATCTCCATTGATTCTTTCTTTTAGAAGTTTGGCGGCAGAATCCTCAATGTGAGTTCCTCTGTTCTCGAAATATCTTGGGATATAAGCATCCCACTTATCATCTGTAAATGGCAAAACGGGAATGAATTTTGCGTTTCCATCGGCTAGAGCTTTATAGATTTCGCCCTTTTCATCAAGCGTATCGCTATAAACGAGGAGCAAGACTATAACTTCTTCCATTGGGTTTCTAAAGTACGAAAGAAGTCCTTCAATCTCATCATCCTTCATTAGTTTTGGTTTAGACTTTGATTTTTCTAGGTAATAAAAATTCTCGGCTACAACTGCCTTTTTCTCATAACCAAGAGGAAGATATGAAGCTTCGTCATATAATTCAACGAGCTTGCGGTTGCCCATGTCTAAATAGACAGAATTCATTGGATCTCTTTCAGGAACTTCCTTATCAAGAATCTTGTTAATTCCATCCTTTACCATCTTTGATTGGCTGGCATAGACTACATAAATCATGTAATTATTATATCTTATTTTAAGGACAATGGAGATACATATCTTATGTAAGATATAGTCCCCTCTTCATCAGTTCTTCTGATTTTTACCCCGAAATGAGCGTAGATATTTAAAACGCTATCCATTGGGTGACCATATTTATTTTTGGCACCGACCGAGATAATCGCCTCGCTTGGTGTAATTACTTTAATAAATTCGAAGGATGACGAAGTATCAGATCCATGATGCCCGACTTTAATGATATCGCAATCAAGATCCGGATGATCCAAGAGTATCGCTTCTTCTATGGATGATGGAGCATCGCCCATAAAAAGCCACTTCTTATTCATGAATTCAGAATAAAGCACTAAGCTCTTATCATTTTCATCGCTTCCCTCATTCCAATATACATTTAAATTTGATAGATTTATGTCTCCGATTTGAATTGGAAAAGTATAGTTATAATCGACAATATTTTTTACCTTATATTTTCTGGATAAGGTGGTAACTCCTCCATCATGGTCCTCGTCGTGATGAGTAGAGATTAGATAGTCA
>JAKSVD010000182.1 GCA_024408305.1 Bacilli bacterium
CTGAGAAGCAGTCGAAGTTACGTCCATCGTACTGTGATCTATGAGTGTTGCAGCCAGGTCCATATAAACCTGCGGTTCCTGCAACTAAGCAGTCTTCACCGATTGATTCACCCATATCCTTGATTAAATCAAGGTTGTATGTTGCTGCCATGACGTCTTCTGAGGTATATGCCATACCGTTGACTGCGTTTTCACCGCCGATTAAGGATGCTGTATAACCCTGAGGGCCATTTTCATCTTTCGTATCCTTCAACTGAATTGAGATGATTTCAGCGGTTCTATGGAAGCCGTTGTAGATGCAATTGACTGCCTGGTTGTAATCAAGCTGATCAAGCAAGTCTTCCCATAATGGATCATCGAATGATTTTCCTTTGAGCTTGATTGCGCCTAAATCGCCTTCTTTACCGAATGTTGGCATAGTAGCATCTTTATAGTGCTCTTCAATCATCTTGTCGATGATGGCCTGTCTATCTTCTTCGATATCGGTTAAGCCATCCTTCCACATTCTCTCGTTAACTGCCCATACTGGTGCGCTTGTTGGGAATGTTGCGCTCCAATCCTTACGGGATAACCAAGTGACATTTCCTGGTGTTCCTTCGTACTTATTTGGGTCAGCGTGATCGAATTGGTTGGTGATTGGGAAATCTGTATAGACGGATTTTGAGAAGATTTCCTTGTCTGGGTTAGTTTCTGCGTGGCTTGTTGACCATTTCTCGGTTACGGTCTTATCGCCTTCAGCATCCATTCCGTCATGTGTTGTATAGCCGCGTTCTGCAAGGACGTTATTGATTGCGTCATGTGCATTGCGTCCGATTGTGAAGTAATAATCTCCGCCATCCAAAATGTATGTCTTAGCGAAATTTGCATCGTATGTTCTAAGTTCTGTCTTATCAACCTCAATTGTGACAGTCTCTGATGCGCCAGGAGCAAGTAATTCTGTCTTCTTGAATCCGCAGAGTTCGATAGCGGCTTTTTCAATGCCGTTTTCCTTATCGTATGAAGTATATGGGGACTGGAAGTATGCCTGAACTGTGTGTTTTCCTTCGACTGTACCTGAGTTTGTAACTGTTACGTTGAGTTCGAACTTATCTTCTTTTGGTGTAAGCTTGAAGTCGCTGTAATCAAATGTTGTGTAGCTTAAGCCGGTGCCAAATGGATAGGCAACCGAATTAGCATAGCTCCATGTTCCGGAGTTACCCTGTTTCATGACCATGTCAGCGTATCTAGTCTCGAAATATCTATAACCAACATAGATGCCTTCTTGGTAAACCATATACTGGGAGTTACAGTTATTGATTGCTTCTCCACCGATGTTAGCCTGGACATTATCGAGTCCATATTCTGCTTTATTTGTGAAGAAATAATCGCCAAGCATCGAATATGCAGGTGATGATGCATTGTCTTTTAAGAATGTATCAACGATTCTACCTGATGGGTTTGCGTTGCCTGCAAGGAGATCGACAACTCCATTGATACCTGTCTGACCAGGGTCACCGATCCACATAGCTGCATCAACCCCATAAGTGTCGAACCAATCTAGTTGCATGGTGTTAGAACCGTTTAATAAGACGATTATCTTCTTAAATACTCCATCATCCTTATATTTTTTAACGTTCTGGAGCATGTCTTTTTCTTCTTGAGTTAAGACTAAATAGTCAGATGTATGGTAGGTTTTTCCTTTTGCGGTGATTGTGTATTCCTTGTTTGGAAGGTCTGCACCTTCTCCACCTGATCTAGCGATTACAACGATTGCAGCATCGCCATAATCTTTGAAAGAATTCTTAACTTCGTCGTTATATTTTTCCCATGGGACTTCATTGACTGCGTACTGTGCGATGTTTCCGCCTGTGGTCTCTGCATTAGATCTCTTGTAGCCGGATGAGGCGTAGAATTTTCTTAATGTTGGGTTATTGTTGAAGCCTTTGTTTTTGAGAGCAACGGAGAGAGATGGCGCTGTTGCAGAATTGACTGCTCCAGAGCCAGTACCACCGTAGATGATGTCGACTGATGACTGTGAGAAACAAGAGACATTAGCGCCATTCTTTAATGGAAGAGCGTTATTCTCGTTTCTTAAGAGTGAAGCGCCTTCTTTTTCAAGGTTCTCACAGAGCTCCTGTTCATGAGCAACCTGATCGTCGATTGTTGCATAATGCTTCTTGAAGTATTCGGAATCTTCATCACTGCCTGAGGAAACGGTTTTTGATGTTTCCCAGCCGAAGTAAGCATTGATCTGTGATGAGAATGGACCTGTGACTAATGGGTATGCAACCGATGATATGACAAGCAATGGTGCGGATACCGCTAATCCGATAATCCAAGGTTTTTTCTTAAATAATTTCATAATTTTACCTTTCTATTATTTGGTGATTTCAAAGACATAGTGGCCTTCGCTTAAGGTGTATGCTTTGTATGTATCAGTTGTTGTTTTTAAGGAGCTTGTTCCGCTCTTTACAACAACATTTGAACCGTATGATGAATCAATTTTTAGAGTTCCATCAGCCTTAATTGTGTCGATGGTAACTGTTGTTTTCTCTCCAACTGTTTCCACTTTCATGGAGATATCGCCCTTTTCGCTTGAGGTATTTGTCTCAAGGTTTCCGAATGTGTTATGAGGGGCAAGCTCGTAAGATGAGAAGTTGCCTGCAGTTGGCTTAATGCCCGCAACGTGCTTTGAGAGCATCAATAATGGAGCACCGCTCCAACCATGGTTTCTACTTCCTGTATCGGTGAAGAATTCCCAGAGAGTGGACATATCATCTTTAAGCATTGGCTCGTATCTTGAGAGCATTCTTTCTTTTGCAAGATCGAATCTTCCTTCAACGCATAAT
>JAKSVD010000183.1 GCA_024408305.1 Bacilli bacterium
GTATGCATAGAATGTTCTATTGCCATTGCCGAGGAGTCCCCATGATGCCTTGTAATTCATCTCGAAGACATTCTTCTTGTCTGTTTCAAGAATTTCATTATATAAGGTCTTGTATTCGTCATAGAGGAAGGTTGGAGAGTATTCAAGGAGTGAAGTTTCAGGAGCCACTGCCTTCATCTCGTAGTAATCATAAAGGTAGATAGCTTCTCCAATTCTATAGGACTTGGATCCGTCTTCCTGGGCCTCCCATGGGGCGAGGAAAACTCTATAATCGTTTGAATCCTTCTTATAATCTTTGAGTCTGATTGCGGAATATTCGAATTCTCCGCCTGCCTGGGCGATGTATTCATTTTCCTTATAGGTAAAACTAAGAATGTCATCAGCCGTGTAAATTTTCTGATGGAAAGTGTTGGTCAATGAGAGTTCTTCGATCATGTCATAGATGTCGTCGACAGAATGGTCGTTCGTTGATGGGGTTGAGTCATAGGTGACTTTCTTACTGGAGGAAGTAAGAGATGAACCGAGGTCTATGCTGCTGCTTCCGATGTCAGTTGAAGAAACACCTGAATTATTTTCAACGTTCGAACCGTTAGAGTTTGTTGAGCCTGTGCCACCACATGCAACTAGCATGGACATAGCGGCTAACACGAGTAATGGTTTTCTTTTCATAAATAGTTCCTTATGTTGTCGATTTATTCTAGATATTAACAACAAAGTTTCAATTATTGTTTGTGGTTTCATCAACAGCAAAGGAATGCTAAATCTATAATCTTTCTTAAGAAAGAATATATGCTATTACCAAAACAGCATATAACAAAGAAAGTGCTTTCAATATCTTGTCAATTTAAAATACAATTGTTCGTTTATATATAAGATTTGTGCAAAAGAAAAAAGCGAGACTGGATCTCACTTTTTCTTTATTAAGGTTATCAACTAGGTGAGCCACTCCCTAGATCGCAATGTCCGAACCCGAAGGATCCGCCGTGGTCGCTAGCTCAATCTCCACCTTTGACAACATCAATATATCATCACTGACTATATCAATCAAGTTATGATTCGTTTTACTGGATAAATCGTTACAATCTTCCCAAGCTTTTGATCTCTAAAATCAACAACTATTTTTAGGTATGTAATTTTTTGATTACCCCTTCTTTTTCCGTAGAAGCATATGGTCTTATCTTTTTTCTTAGACCCAGACACGGCAAGCGGTTGTTTAAGGATTTGTACCGCCATCTCAATGTCAGAAACCTTCAAACGATGTTTTTTATCGGCAATGTGTTCAAATCTAGTTTGATATCTACCCTTGTCTGCAAATATTATTCGCACGCTATCCTTAATTAGAATAGGCGTTTCGATTGCCTTCAGGGCGTTGATTATGTTTTGATCAATCTCTCTAGTCTTTGCCATCTGCAGGGCATATCTTAAACACGATTTTTTCCCTTTGCAATAGGACTAAAATTGAGGTTTTTAAGTTGTCTCTATTACGATAGGTAATAGTAATATATAGGTAATATAAATAGAGACAAAAATTTTAAAATTTTTTGAAAATATTTTTATGAAAGAATAAAAAGCCCTATTTCTAGAGCTTCTTGAATGTTAATGTTGCCGTATCGCCTGAGATGTTGTCGATATGGAATGTATGTGGGATTGCATTGCCTTTGTTGTCCTTAAGCGTTTTGTTTAAGTCCGCATTGGCTTTATAGATGTTGCTTGATGAGGAATATGGAACGAATTCAATCAGGTTATTTCTTGTGCCGTATCCGGTTTTATTGGTGTAGGTTGTGTTATTGTTATTGATCACATAGCCTTCGTATTTGGATTCGTATGTAACACTGGAATCGATATGATAGACAAGAATTCCGTTGCTTGGGAAGATGTTGCCGATAGCGTTTAATCCATTGTTTGTGTAGTACTGGATGAGCCAATATTCCTGGAATGCGCCCAATGTATCGTTGAAATTGTTTGCGATAAGAATGGCATCCCCTTCTTTTTCCATGTCCTTCAATTCGATGGTTACGGACGAATTGGTAGTGATTAATCTAACGTTATCTAGCCATCCTAACGCCATCTTGGAATACATGCAGTGATCGCCCATCTTAGCGTCCATCATGTCATATCCATCCATTGGGTGCTTGATGTATTCTGTGTCGTAATAATCATCAAGTCCTAGGACGTGAGAGAATTCGTGACAATAGGTATAGATATCTAGGTCCTGGCCTTTTGTGCCTCCATCGAACATGAACTTGTATGAGGCCCATAGGTAGTCGTTAGCGTTGCATTCATCATAGTAATAATACTCATAGCCACCGCCTGGGTAGGTGTTTGATGTATCGCCTAATAGATTCCAGAATCTCCATGCCCACGCAAGGGAATCTCCATCTTCGTTAGCGTCGTAATCCTTGGTATAGATCATGATGACAGAATCGATTGTGCCGTTGTTATCTGAATCATAATCCTTGTAATTTAGGGTTGAATCATAAGATTTTAGAGCTTCATTAAGGATTAATTGTTCTCCTGTTGCCTGAGAATCGGAGCCTGAATAGCCATAAATATCGGTTGGCACTTTAGTGCGGTAATAAGACCAGTTATTTGATGGCTTGAACCAGTTTGGCATGATGTCGAATTCAAGCTCAAGCTGTCCGTATGATGATTTATAGAAATAGTCTTTGACCGATGTGAATGAGGATGAGGCACCTTTACCGTTGAAGAGCTTCTCTAAATTAGAGATGTTATAGCCCTTTGAGGATGCAGTACAGTCGTTGAATTCAACGGGAATGACTAAGACTTTGCGTTTGCCTTTGGTTGGCATCCCA
>JAKSVD010000184.1 GCA_024408305.1 Bacilli bacterium
TTGGACTGCCAACCCATGTTCCGTCCTTATAGTCTTCGTAATCTGTTCTCTTTGCGAATGCAACTTCACCAGCGTTATCGTATGTATAGTAATAATATTCGCTGCCGATGAATTTGTCGTATTTTCCAGTTATCTCGCCGATCATGACGTCTTGGATATAATAATTTTTCTTGTCATCAAGGATATCGTTAAATGGATACGACTGATCGTTAGGGTCCTTTGAGATGCTGAAGTACCAGTAATCAGTTGAGGTAGCTAAACACTTACCGTCATCTGAGTATAAGTAAATGGAATCCACTCCGATATTCTTGCAGAACTCGATTAAAGCTGGTGAATTTGACCATGCGATTCTTGGGTTTCCTGGATATGCATCGTAATCAAGATAGACATTATTTCCGTTATCGTCTTTCTCGAAAACGCGGTGTTCACATGATTCAGGGTTGTTTTCAAAGACAATTTCAGGAGTCTCTTCTAATAAATACGAGACAAGTCTAGCTTTTGATAAGAACTGATCATCTACATATCCCTGGATTCTTTCAGAGTTCTCATCGTTTTTTGTGATAGTCTCGATAATCTCATTAAGTCTATTGGTTGAGACGGATGTTGCATCGTTTAATCCTAACAAGGTCTGTGAGAAGAATGAGATGCCAAAGATGGCCACCAAGCCAACAGCGATAACCGAGGCAAGCTTGCCGAAGATGTATGTTGAGAAGTATCTCTGCTGTCCTTTAGCGTTTCTAACGCCGAGATTCTTTCTCTTCAATTTTCTATCTTTGTTCTTTGCGATTGTCTCATCGAGCAAGATCTTTGTTCTTTCTTCAATTTCTTCATCGGTGAAAGCAATCTTCTTGGTCACGGTTTCATCCTTGAGGTTGGATTTGAATTTGTCTTCTAATCCGAGGATGTGGTCAGCAATGTCTCTTCTAAGGATTAATCCGTATCCCGATACGATTGCGGCAACAAGCACGAAGGCAAGGGATGAGAAGCAGATTGTTAAGATATTGTTTGAGATGATTTCATCCTGGGAGACAACCGCTGCAACGACGGTATATTTACCATAAGCATCAAAGTCAAATTGTTTTGTGACACAGAAATACTTAACCCCATTGATTGTCTGATAACCAATGTAGTCGTCTTTTGCGGCTTCTTGCTTAAGTCCTTTTGAAGAATATGACTGTCCAGTTAAAGATGTTTTCCCGTCATCGAAATATGTGAAAACGCCCTCTTTTGCATCAACAGCGAATAAGAATCCGCTTTTACCAACAGTGATGCCAGATAGAACTGAAGAAATATCCTTAATTCCACGCAATTCCTCTTCAATTAAAGAGCTTGGAGCGTATGTGAGGAGGTAATAATCAGAGGTTCCGTTTGTACCAAAATATGTTGAATAGAGATAAAAAGAAGTTTGAGATCCATCATATTCAACCAATATTGGAGAAAATTCTTCATCTCCATCAACGTATCTGACAGTACCTGAACGGATGACTTCTCCGGTAGCGCTAGTCTCATAGCCGATAAGCTGAGACATTTGTTCATTGGAGAACATGTCATTTAAATTCTCGTTTAAATACTGGAAATTGCTGCTAATTTGAATTTCTCCATCATCCTTGACGATGAAGACTTCTCTCAAATTGAGGTTGTTACAGATATCCTTTAAGTCAGAGACCGTGTCGTTAACGATGTCGTTCAAATTTGGATCATTTGTAGCAGCGGCATGAGAGATTGGGCCCAAAATATCGATGTAGGTTGCATACTGCGATAATGCACCTAATGTAGATTGATTGATTTCATTGAATTCATGGAAAACTGAATTATAAATCTCATCGTTCTTTCTGAGTGTTGTTTCAACCTCGCTTAAGATGAGCTTAGAACTCTTTTCCTGATTTCTTTCCGCGGAAAAATTTTGCATTAACGCAAGGAATCCGACTAAGGCAACAACGCCTACCACTAACATGGAAATAGAGAAAATCGTCTTAAATCTAGACACTTTCCTTTGTTTTTTCTCTGCTTGGTCCTTCTTAATCATATGGCCAACCTCCAGACTATATAATAGTCAATGACACATAATTATATTCATAAGTGGCCATTTAAGTCCATTTGCTAATAAATAAATTAGCAATTAGAGAGACTCAAAGAAACGAAGAATCCCCTACTGTCTAAGGGTGTTTTGTTTGATGATGCAACAGTGTAAAAGCAAAAGAAAAAGGATGCCTTCCTTAAGGAAGAGACACCCTTATTTTGTTCCTGTGTGTCCGAAGCCTCCTGCTCCTCTTTCCGTCTCGCTGAGTTCTGATACTTCCTCGAATTCAGCCTGATAAACAGGGGCGATGACTAACTGAGCGATTCGCTCATTAACGGAGATTGCCTGATCTTCATTTGAGTGATTGTGAAGAGCGACGATTAATTCTCCGCGATAATCTGAATCAATAACTCCAACTTTGTTTGCAGGAGCTAAATGTCTTTTTGTTGCAAGTCCACTTCTTGCATAAATCAATCCGACCATGCCTTCTGGGAGTTCCATTGCAAGGCCTGTTGGAACCTTAGCAGTTGTGTGTGCTGGGATTGTTAGATCCTCGCTGATGCAAGCATATAAATCACAGCCTGCACTATATGGTGTGCCATATGTTGGAATAACCGCATTTGGGTTTAGTTTTTTAATATTAACTTTCATTTTGAATAACTCCTGATTAAGTTGAATAAATATTGTCTTATGAGGGTGTTGATGTCAATTATCATTAAGAAAACGCATGTCTTTTGATT
>JAKSVD010000185.1 GCA_024408305.1 Bacilli bacterium
GCACTTAGATTTGGTGCAGTCCTCCCTTATAGTGATTGGACAACACTTACATCCAAGACAAATGTGACTGGTTATGGAGTTATTGCAGGTGTTGCAAGTTCATTAACTACTACGATTGAATCCTTGTATAAGAATTCTAAAGAAAACATCTCATCCACTAAGTGGATTGAAGATAATAACTTATACCACGTTACTCTTAGAGATAACGAGGAGGACTTAACACTCTATAGATGTGATTCAACGGGTAACGTTGATTCACCAACTGGAGATTACATCAAATGGAATTTGAGATTTGATGTTAAATCCACTTCTTACGATAAGGAGATGACCGCTGTAGCGTATGTCATCGTAGACGGAGAATATGTGTTTATGGGCGAGAGAACCGAATCAGTTAAATCGCTTGCAAATAAATACATCGCAAACGATATAGTCACAGATCCAGTAGAGTTAGCAAGCTTAAAGAATCTTGCAGGAGTTAAATAATATGAAACAATTTGAATTACCAACAATTGAAATAATAGAAATCAACACAGATGATGTTCTTACCACCAGCGGGCCTTTTGAAGAGGGTGACCTCGGAGGATTTGAAATCTAAAGTGATGCGGGTTAGTTATCTAGCCCGTTTTCTTTTGCCTAATATCTATTTCTAGACATATATACACATCCGATGAGTATTTGCTGGTTGAAATAGATATATAGTCTAGAAACGGCCAAAAAGAAAAAGGCCATTCGGATGAACAGCCTTATCTTCTTGGTTTTAGTTACTCAGACTTTGTTTCTTCTGCTGCAGGAGCGTCTTCAACAACCTGTGCTTCTTCTGCCTTAGGAGCATCTGAAGGAAGATCGTGGACGAACTTAGCTGCAAGTGGGTAAACAACTGGGATGTTCCAATACTTGCCCATGAATGCCTTGACGCTTGCGATGATAGCGATGACAGGGAAGAAGAGCTCGAATGGGAGTCCGATTAAGTGACCCTGTGCCCATCCTGTTGTTTCATAGATGATAGCACCAAGGATTGAGAAGAAGATTGAGAAGAAGAATGAGGCGACCATTGCGACGCCTTCGAGAACGAAGATGCTGATGAGGTGCTGTCTTTCTTCTTTTGTAAGATTTGCTCTCTCAACGCAAAGTGTGACGATGCCGAGAGGGAAGAATAACCACGAGAGTCCGAAGCAGACATTCTTTGGCATTCCTAAATATTTCTTTTCTTCCATAATTTTTGTACCTCTTTATGTTTACAATGAGATTACTCGCCTTTGTTATGAATAACAATAATTTTTGGTGGTGAACTAGCAATTTATTGATGGAGATAAAAAGAAAAAAGGAGGAAAACCCCCTAATTCCTATCGAAGATTAAGCAATCTCATCTTTATCCCAATCAAATGGAGAACCATTAGGATCGGATGTTCTTATGATGTCATCTTCAGACATCACAACAATTTCGATTTCCGGACTCTCAAATGTTTTTTTACCCATGAGATGATACCTCCTTACAAGAGACCTAAGAGCGATTCAGTATACGCTTCGCTAAGTCCTAATTTATCACTGTTGTCAAAATACTTTTCAGCAAGAGTTCTAACACTGTACATCTCACTGTCCTGAAGTTTGATTTTCTTTCCTGAAGTCGTCGAAACATAGGCTGTAGCAACAAAAGATACATTCCATTTTGCTTCAGAAACAATCATTCTTGCATTGAATAAGACGTTTTCGCCATCAGCAGCGACATTTATGCCGTCATTGGTTCTGTATATTCCGTCGGTTGCAACGTCCCAGGAAATATTCTTTTCTTTGTAAGTTTCATCAATGTCGACGTAATAAACATCAACTCCGTATGAGACTATTGGATCAATGGCATTGATGATAGACCAAACATTTTTATAAGAAACCGCCGTTCCAAAGCGTATTGCAACGTTATTTCCATCATAATAAGAACCATCAGATTTTTTGACTTTGTAGGAATAGTTTCCGCCTTCATCTACTGTATATGAATAGGAAAGAGCACCCATAGTCTTTTCTGACTCTATATACGATTTGAGCGTCTTATGTTCAAGCGTGTAGGTCCATGCGTTCTTTATCTCGCATGTATCGCCATTGTAATTCATCAGCTTCCCATACATGACAACTTTGTCACCAGCAACGAACTTTTCGCCCATTGCATCATATCTCGTTTTCCCGTCCGCAGAATATGAGCCATAGATTGTCATCGTGGTTTCGCCATCTGTTAAATAGCAATTTCCATAGGTGGCGTTATAGACATTTGAAACAACGCCTTCAACCATATAATACTCAGTTGTAGTTTTGCCACTAGCAAGAGAATCGGTAATAGCTTTCGCTTCAGTTACTGAAATAGGAGCATAGCAAACAATGCTGCTAGAAGAGGTGTATGTCTTTCCGTCGGCAACAACGGTTGCGGTAACAGTGATAGTTCCTCCTCCTAAGATCAACATTTCATCGTCGACAATCATCGCCTTCGATTCGTCATCAACAGAATAAACAATATCTCCTCTATATTTCTCAACAATAGATGCAGAGAGTTTAATTTCTTCTCCAACCTTTGCGAATGATGGTAATGTACCATCCATCTTTAAATTTGGGTTTTCACAATTGTCGCCATAATTGAATGAAAGGGATTCAATACCCACTTGGTTGTCGACTGTAAATGAAAACTGAACAGCAATTACACCGGATAAGCCAGTCCAAATAAGCTCAAAAGCATCTGATGAACATACCGGTTCCGCAGAAAACGAAGA
>JAKSVD010000186.1 GCA_024408305.1 Bacilli bacterium
TATAAAATAAAAACTAAGAAGTGTTATGTTACCTCTTAGTTTTATCATAGGAAAAGGCCCATAAGGACCTTTATTAAATCTCTCTAGACGGATGGCAAGAGAAATAGATTATTTGTCTTCTCTGGCTGAGTTTAGCAATAAGCTTTTTAGCACCTTCCATGTGTTTCTCATCAAGATTAACAAAAGGATCGTCGAGAATAATGAATGGGGCATTATCTTCGTACATATTGTCGATCAACGCCATCCTCAAACAAAGCACTACTACGCTTCTTTGTCCATCACTTAAATGTTGTTGATCGCGAACTTCGCCTTCGCAATCATAGGTGACATTAAGATTTTTATCGATATGGATAACGTCTGAGAATGTAGATTCAATCGCGTCAGAATAGAAAAAGAATTTATCTTTGATTGGTCCAACATACCTTTCTATGAGAGATGCTTCGGAATCTTCAAGGAAAGAAATTGTCTTCTCGATTATAGAAGTTCTAGCTAAGCATTCGTCTAACTCTTCTTGTGCATTCTCTAGTTCAAATCTTCTTGTGTTGAGAGCATCGATGCCGTCCTCATCATTTCTGATTTCTGTGTCCAAAAATGCGATTTGTTTCTTCAATTCGTCAACTTCGCCAGATAGCGATTCACAATCGACATCCTGGAAGATTGGCCTTTCAGAAAGATTGTGTTCTTCCTTGAAGGATTCGGCTTCTTTCATTCTGGCTTCCATGTTTGACTCTGCGACCTTAAGTTCTAATACTCTTGCGTGCAGATCATCGACATAAGTCTTCTCATCTCCTGAGGCAATCAGCTTATATTTCTTCAAGATATTATCGATTGTGGAGGTGCTAAATTTGTAATGTTCCGAATAGGCCTCTCGTTTCCTCATGCTATCTTCTTTCGAGGATTTAAGTTTTGAATATTCATATAAATCGTGTTTAAGTTCATCAATTGCAACGTGATAATCAGATTTCTCAATGCCGTAAGCAACGAAAAACGAGGCGATTTCCGCTTTCTTAGTTTGAATGCCGTCGCTTAAGGCTTTGATGTCCGATGCAATCTTAACTTTAGACGCTTTGGTACGCTTATATTCATCGAAATCTTTTTCAAGAGAGACAGCGACGGAAGCTACTCCAAGTTCAATTTTATATCCTAATGGCGCCACAACAGAAATGATCTCGCCTTTTTTATCTATGAGGATATTTTTGGCTTTGATTTTTTCCGGATTATCTACGGAAACACTTTCAGCAGGCTTGAGACTAGCAAGCTCGGCTTTATTCTTTAAGTAAAGGAAGGCGTCGACAAATAAAGCGACAGCTCCCATTCCTGCCACTACACCTCCGAATATTGGGCTTGCAAACAACAACCCAATGCCGGCTGCAATCAAAACAGCTGCCACAATTAATATAATTAAGAATGTCGGATTCTTCTTGGTGGAGGATGACGGAATCTGTGTAGACTGGGTGACGATGACGTGATCAGGAATGTCTTTCATCTCTTCTTCCAGTTTTACATATTCGCAGACCTTGGATTTAAGGGATATTAGGTCTTGTTCATCGAATTTAGAATCGTCAAATCTGTTTTTGAGTTCCTTTTCTCTTGGGGAATCCTCCTTCTTCATAGCAAGGATGGAGGCTTCGTCTTTTTCGCATGACTTGATCTTTTCTTGTATAGAAGCGATATCCTCATTAGATGGTACGCCATCGCCAAACATTTTTGATAATGAAGCTAATTTATTCTCATCGTCCATAGTGAATGGGTTATTAGCTAACAAAGCTTCATTTGCAGTTTTGTCCAAAACCGCTTTTTTAAGAGCGCTGAATTCGTCTTCGTTTGGATACCCGTTAGGAAATGAGGCAGCTTTTTCTTTAAAATCTCGAACCGCATTGCCTTCTCTTTCTTTTAATCCATCATATTGGGACCATTGTTCTAATTGCACTTGGTATGAGCTAATGTCAGCCAAAAGAGCATCCTTCTCTTTTAGAGTTGCGTTCATTTCCTCGAATCTTGCATATTTTTCACCGATTGAGGATTCAATAGATTCGCCATTTGCAACCAACTCTTTGAGTCTTGCAACCTCATCTTTAAGGACCGTTACCCTGCCAGGGTGTTTGCCAGTTGCCTTATACGTCTTTTTATATTCTGTGAGTCTATCTATGACATCGTCAAATTTAATAGCAGATGTCGCCTCATCAACAAAATTATTCAGTTTATTTCCAATATCCGAGGGATTATCGTCAAAAACCCCAATATCCTTTGGCTCAATAAACAATGTTCGTTTAAAAGCCTCTTCATCGATTTCAAAGAAATACTTTCCAGCAACAACCCCATCTTGTATTGCATATGGAACGTGATCTTTAAAAATCTTGAATGTATCGTCGGTCTCGCTTTTTTCGCCAAAGTATCTTTCGATGATGTAGATCGAACCCTTGTGCTCAAATGTTATGTTGCCACCGAATTTTTGCTTGTTAAAAGGAAAATAATGAAGCCTCTCGTTGAACTTTGTTCTTCTTGTATATGAAGGAAGGCCATAGAACATCGCAACGATAAATGATGCAAGCGTGGATTTGCCGGCTCCGTTTTCGAGGTTGAATGATGTGAGCCCACTGTTAAAATCAAAATCGACTCCAGAATATTTGCCGTAATTTGCAATGTGACATGATAGAAGTTTCATATTA
>JAKSVD010000187.1 GCA_024408305.1 Bacilli bacterium
CGATGTATGGCTCTATATCCTAGCTAACGACATTCCTTTTAACGACGCTTATAAACAAGGTTTCTCTCGCGTCGGTTGCTGGTGCTGTCCTAATAACAGCTCATGGTCCGAATATCTTTCGTCCATTTATATGAACGAAGAATATAAAAAATTCCACGAAACCTTATATTCTTTTGCAAGAAAAATAGGTAAACCAGACTGGAAAGAGTATATCGATGAAGGAAGTTGGAAAGCGAGACAAGGTGGTAATGGTCTCGAGCATAGTAAGAATGCGGTGGTTTCTTTCAAACCGTGCGCTTTCGATGAAACAAGTTTTAACTTTGCATTATCGCGTCCGCTCACCGAGGACTTTTATACTTTATTGAAGCCGTTTGGAAAGCTTGATTTCCAAATCGGCAACAAAAGATTGGGAGAGGTCTATGTTCTAAATAGAAGGACAAATGAGCCTCTACTTAAGATAACCGGACGTATTGGTTCCACCGAAATAAGGGCAACTGTCTTAAAAGTGTTCGCCCCTTTCAAAAATCCGAAAGAAATCGGAGCGTTGGTCAAGAATCAAATCACAAAATATCAGACATGCATAGCGTGCGCCTATTGCCAGGCCGTGTGTAAGTTCAACGCGCTTAAGGTAACAAACACTCAAAAAGGTAATGTAAGTACGGAATCTGTTGCTTATGCGATTGACGAAAATAAGTGCGTTGGATGTTTAGAATGTGTCAGACACTTCACTGGTGGGTGCTACATGAGAAAAGTGTTAACAACAAAGAAGGGAGAGTAATATGGACGAAATAATAGATTATAAGTTTAAACGAAATGAATCTTTCTATATCCGCGAAGGTTGGTTTGAAAAAGCGGTTCATTTAATTGCGGACCCAGAAAACTCGAATATATTCTCCAAAAATTACGGAATCAAGATATTAGGCATCGGTTCAAATATGGTCAAAGGCCTGAGATATTGGCTTGTCGCATCTGGACTAGTAACTGTCATTTCTTCAAAGACTTCTCTCACAGAACTTGGTCGCCTGATTTATGAATATGATAGGTATTTTGAATCGCCATTTACCTGGTCAATTATTCACTCAAATCTTGTCAGAAACCAGGTCGATTGCCCATTGTTCAGTGTGATTTTCAATTCAAATATAAAGAGTTTTACAAAAGAAGATGCCATCGAAAATGTCTACGAAAGCCTTTTGAAAAACAATCCTGATGTAACAAAAAAATACATATTCGACGATATGCCTGTTTTCTTAAAAACTTACGTTAACGAAGGGACTATTGAGAACCCTGAGGAGAATTACGTTTGTCCGATCTCGTCTTTGAAATTGTTGGAGAAGAAGGGCGGAAAATACGTTAAATCTAGACCGTCATACCAGTCAATTTCATATCTAACCATCTATTGGTTGCTGAGCAGCGAATATGGCAAAGAGAAATCGTTTAATATTGAAGATTGCATCAGCAGAAAAAACTCTCCTTCAATGATTTTTAATCTCGACAAATCAGCGTTTCTACAGTACTTAGAAGAAATGAAGAGAGATGGCCTGATTTCTGTCAACAAGACAGCGGGGCTTAATACGGTCTATTTTGACAAAACGCGTTTATCTATTGGTGAAATCTTTGATAGATATTTTGGAGGTAGATAATTATGTATAGCGATTACTTGAGCATAAACAAAAACTTCCAGAGTTCGATCAATCTTGAGCTGGATTTAGATAATGAGGCCAAGATTAGAGAATATATACCTACTACCGATATTTGCGATGTCATTAAAAGGTATGTTAAATCCGCGTTAGGAAAAAATAAGGAATACGCAACAACTTTGGTCGGACCTTACGGAAAAGGTAAATCCTTCATTCTTCTTGTTATATGTTTCCTTTTAGGAAAAAACAAGAGCAGTGGAGCATGGGTAGAGTTAGTGGATAAGATAAAAGCCATTGACGAAGAACTGTACGATTTGCTTATTTCGATTAAAGAAAAGGGAATCACTTTATTGCCGGTTGTCATAAATTCCAATTACGATAACGTTACTCAGTCTTTCCAACTTGCTTTGAATGACGCTTTGCAAAGAGAGAACGTTGAAAACATATTGCCAAATAGTGTTTTTGATATTTGCCTAGGACTTATCGATAAATGGGAGAATGACCCAAAAATTAAAGGCGAGGTTCTTAATAGATGCCAGGAGTTTAAGTCAATCTCGTTAAAAGACCTGAAAAAGGGCCTCAAAGCCTATTCTCCTGTGGCATATGAGCAGTTTAAATCGTTGTATGATTGCATCAATATTGGTTTGGCATTCAATCCATTAGTGAGCAACGATATTGTCAAAACCTACAAGGACGTTTGTGAGTCCTTAAAGGAATTTGGTTATTCTGGCTTATTCATAATCTTTGATGAGTTCTCTAAATTTATTGAGAGCACATCCATAAACCTCATGAGAGATTTGAAATTGATTCAGGATTTCGCTGAACTCAGTGCCAGATCATCTAAGAGCAATCAGATTCATTTATGTTGTGTTGCCCATAAGA
>JAKSVD010000188.1 GCA_024408305.1 Bacilli bacterium
AAAAATTTGAGGTGTCGTGTCAACGTTAACGTCATCGTCATCGTTTTTTTACACGGATTTATCGGATTACTCGGATAAAAATCCGTGAAATCTGTGCGATCAGTGTTCGTTTTTAGGTGTCGTGTCAACGTTATCGTTATCGTCATCGTTTTTAAAACACGGATTTCTCGGATTACTCGGATTAAAATCCGTGAAATCTGGGTGATCCGTGTTCGTTTTTAGGTGTCGTGTCAACGTTAACGTCATCGTCATCGTTTTTAAAACACGGATTTCTCGGATCTAACGGATAAATATCGTAAGTTTCCAATCTGAAACTCGACTTGCCTCATATCTTTGCCGCGAACATAAAATTTAGAAAATAGGAAGAGCCACTATGAGAAACCTACGCCAAACAGAATAAACGAGATTTAGAATCAGCCTACGCCTGTTTTTTTTGTTTTATAGCGTCTTTAGTCTATATTTGCAGACATAATTTATAAGTTAGACGTTTACTGATTAATTAACCAATGAGGAATTTAATATATACTTTCTCTTGTTTGGTGCTGGTTAGTTGTGGCTCCCCTACACAAAAACATCAAACGAATCTTGAAGAATCGTTGCCAGAGGAACCTGCTCAGCCTGAAACAAGTGAAACTACGAAATGGGGAAAAGATTCAGTCATTAATATAACTGTTAATGGCACCATTGCCGGTCATGAATATGTTGATCTGGGTTTGCCTAGTGGAACATTGTGGGCAACAACAAATTTAGGTTCAAAGTCGGCAGACAATATAGGTGATTGTTACGCTTGGGGAGAAACGCGCGTTTTCAAAGAAAACAGAAAGTACAAGTTTGAGAAAGACGGAAAACTTACCAAATACTGTGTCGATTCACTCTTAGGGGTGGTTGACAGCTTATTCGTGCTTCAACCAGAAGATGATGCAGCAACAGCAAATTGGGGCCGCCAATGGTGTATGCCAACAAATCTTCAAATGAAAGAGTTGTTTAAATATTGCCGTATAGAGGAAAGGTATGACTATTATTTGGATGGGGGAATTTATTTCATCAGTAATTTTAATAACAATAAGCTCTATTTTCCTTTAGCTTCTGGTGCGAATACATATTGGACGTCTTCTATCAATTGGCAAGAAAACGATCGTGCTGAATTTTATATAGAATTGCTTCCTACTGAATCCATGTCAATATTGACCGGATTACGCAAAAATGCAGCGTTGATACGACCTGTCGTGAAAAATGAGGATAATATTCAGAAAGCAATTAAGAGCATTGACCGTTGTTATAATGGAGTATATCCTAATTATCGCGGCATTCCGTCCGATTCTCCTGTTATGGTAGATTGTAAGGCTGAGTATCCTGGAGGACTTGACTCATTGAAAGAATATATTAAGAAAAATACAGTTTATCCAAATTGGGCGAGAGAACAAGGTATAAAGGGGAAATCTATTATACAGTTCATTATTGAGAAGGATGGGACCATATCTCATGTAGATACATTGAGGGCTTTCAATATAGAATTAGACAAAGAAGCGATACGAGTAATCAAATCAGCGAAAGGTTGGAAACCTGCAAAAACAGGGAATGTTGCAGTCCGGTCGAGAATGGTGTGTCTTGTGCCATTTGGAATAAAAGAATAAAATATGAATATGCATAATGTCTTGAAAACGGGATCAATCTTCAGCCACTACGTGGCTTCTTTATTACAATGCATTATTCTGTGACAGGACGGACAGTGCGCCCGTTGTTGCGACAGTCGTAGTCCGTGCTCCTTCTGTCAGAATCGAAGTAGAGTCTGCAAGCGTAGATGCTAAGGCCGTAGATGCTAAGGCTCTCGTACACAGCAGAACTCCAGTAGTAGCCGATAGAACCCACAAGGCATCTCGAAGTATCACTGGAGCCAGCAGCGGCAGGAAGGAAAATCCAATTGCCATTTTTTCCGGTCACTTTATAGCCATTCACTCCATTAAATATAGACCAGGTCCATCTACATTCATTAACAAGTTCATCACATTCTTTACTATTCGGCATTCTCCAGCCTTCGCCCCAGTTTTTTGACGCAGCATCATAGTCAAATGTAAGATTCCCATATTCATCTATTAATCGATAATTCTCTAAATCAGAGAATGATACTCCATAAGTAGAACTATTTTCTTCTATATAAGAATTTTTTGTTTCCGTCTCTCCCCATGCGAAATAATCTCCATAATCCCATGGATTTTCCGCCCCGACATTGCACGTCGCCCATTTCACACTCAAACCAAGATCCACATAGTCGTGCCCTTGGATTGTTCCGCTGATCACCTGCGTCTTCGCTTCTTCTTGTTCTTCTTGCTTTTGTTCATTCGCCACTTGCTCTGTCTTCTTATCATCGGCAGAATCAAGCAAATGATCCATAACTTGCTTAGATAGATAAGCCACAAGGGCGATTATCATGTATTTGATTATGTCGGATTTCTTAAAACTGGATTTCATAAAATACA
>JAKSVD010000189.1 GCA_024408305.1 Bacilli bacterium
CTGTTTTCTAATGCTTAACAAAATATTTCAATGAAATTTAAACAGTTTCTAATAGAGGACATTGTATCAGTTCCTTGGGGTACTGTCATACTTCTCCTCCTTGGCTCATGGTCTAGAATTACTCCAAGTTTAGATGTCATGGGCTTTTACTGCTTCTACATGTATAAGAGCATGAGCGGATTTAAGACGGTATAAGATTTGATTCTCACAATGTTTATTTGCATAACTTATTTATTCTTTTTATTATTGCATTTAATTAGCAGTAGTTTGTCCTTTTAATTCTAACTATAATTTCGCACATGGTTTATTATATGAAACGAATTGTTATTTCAGCGGTGTCTTTGTTTTTGAGAAGATTTTTTGCGACGGCAATATTGTCTGTGTTTTCATTCATTTCGTTATTGGCACAAAGTAGAAGTAGCTATGATGCTACGTTTTTCAAAGCAGAGGATCAACAAGCCGCAATTGAGATAGGGAAAGGTTTCAATATCACAGATCCTTTTTCTCCAACAAGAAATTGTTTCACAAGTGCATCTAGAGATCTTAGCTTGATTAAAAGGCAACAGGGTGGTACGAAAACTAATGTAAACGTTTATTACACCAAAAACGATTACGAATATTCTAAATTCAACTCTAATCATTATTCGGCAAACGCCTCTTTTACTAACATTTTTAACATAAATGCTTCAACCTTAGATGAGATGACTTCCGTATCATCAAAGAAAGTAGAGCGTTTGATATTTATTGCCACGATAGATTTTGGCAATTATTTTTATCAAGATGATCCTGTCTTTACGCAAGATGCTCAGCAATTATTATCCAATGGAAACTTCGAGATGTTTAAGACTAGGTATGGCTCACATTATGTTTCAGGTTATGGGAAATCTTCATCTATTAAGGTCGTCTTGTCCAAAAATATCACTAAAGATGAAGTGGGGAAAGTTATGTCTTCAGGGATAGATGCAAAGTTAAGTAATAAGGGCGATTCTTACGGACTCGCTTATTCCAATAGGGTTGAGACCAACAAAAGGTTTTCCCAGTCTGGCTTTGAGGTGGAAATACAGGTGGAAGGGCCCAAAATCAACACTCAAAATTTACAACGGTTAATAGAACGAGCGCAAACATCCCCAGATCTAATATCATCAGTGACTGATTGTCTGATGAATGCTTTAAATGATTTAAATGACGAGTCAAACGCTTGGATATCCCGATATTTCTTGACGGATTTCTCGTTATATGGATGTGAAGGAATTGTTTGGAATATTAGCAAAGAGCAAAAGTTAAGTTCTATAAACGGAAATTATCTGGATGCCATTAGAGTAAGCAAGCTAGCAGATGCGCATCTAACTAAGGGGTCATTGGACGTAATAATGGAAGATTATATGTCCAAAGATGGCACTCTAAAGCAAGAGGCATCGGATCTATTCGGAAGTGTCTTATACCTCATGTGGGATGGCAATGTGGAAAATCAAAAAATATGCAAAGATTATCTGTCAAAGTTCGAAGAGATAAAACCTGATTGGCAAAATCTAAAAGAAGAAGCATTAATTTTACTGCCGAAGATTAAAGAACAATATTATAATTGTAGCAACTTGACATGTGATGTCAACGGACCTTGTTGTACCAGTACAGACTATACTTCCAAAATAAGCGAATTATACGATGTATACAATGATTTAAATGCGAAAGTTCAAAATGTCTTTTCGATAATGGCGAAAGACTTGGTCGCCAGAGCTAAAGCATACAGTGACTCTAAAGCTATTAAAATTATAATTAAGAACAAGTCTTCGTATCCGTATAGGGTTGAATATAAGAGGTCTGATCTAGATGGGATGTATACGCTTCCTACAATTCCTGCACATGGAGAACGTGAGCTAACATTGGATGACGCTGGAGTTTACGTAATAAAGGCCACTCAAACGAAGGGCTACCTTCTTTATCCGAAATCAGAGAAAAAATCAATAAATGTTGAAAGTGGACAAACCAAAATCGTTACTATAGGGTACTAAATCACAATTTTCACTACGGTTTCACCAAAAATTTGGAGAACGAAAAATAACAAGACCGAGGTTATTAGCCCCGGTCTTCCTCTTTCTATACCTTCTCAATCTCCACAACCAACTCATCCTCACTTTGGCTGACGATCTTCGATTTGCCCTTCTTCTCCTCGCCAAACATCTTCTCCACATCGGCTATCTTGTATTGAATGTTAAGCCTGTCACGGAATGGGGCTGGAATGTAATAGCCTAGTATCAGTGAAGCGTCCTCTGACCCAATCAAGCGGCATCCTTAGGGACATTATACCATTGTAGTGTGATTTGATTTAAAAGGATTATTGCGGGGTAGATAGCCATATTTGGGAGTAAAAAGAAAAGGCTCTGAAAACTCAGAGCCTTTCGTGGATTTGTTGTCTCACGAGGATTCGAACCTCGACAGACAGTACCAAAAACTG